>WFOY01000262.1 GCA_015487835.1 Aquificaceae bacterium | reverse complement strand
TTCGAAAAGTGTGCCCAGATAAGGGACCAGATAACCGCCTTGGAGAACATAGCTAAAGGGCAGGCGGTATCCGGACTACCCTTCAGGTCTGCGGACCTCTTCTACTCTGTGGGCAGGCGGGTTGGTATGTTCCTGATAAGGTCCGGTAAGGTTATGAGCAAGAAGGTCTACGACCTCGACAGGGAGGAGGAGGTGGAGGAGTTCCTCGTAGGTTACTACTACGCCAACAGGGTGCCGGAGGTGATATTAACGAACTTTAGGCTGAGCAACGATGTGAAGAGGTGGTTAAGGCAAAGGTCTGAGGGAAAGGTAACCTTCAGCAGGGAGATACCCACCGACCTGGTAAGACTTGTAGAGGAGAACATCAGCGAGGGTCTCACCCCTGAGGCTGTGGATTCTGAGTTCAGAAGCAAGCTGGGGATGGAACCTCCGAGGATAATAGAGGGCTTCGATATATCCCACTTCCAGGGGGAGGGGATAGTGGGAAGCTGCGTGGTGTGGGAGGAGGGCAGGATGAACAGGAAGAGGTACAGGAGGTACAGGGTAAAGACCCTTTCTGGTGCGGACGACTACAGGGCCTTGGGAGAGGTATTGGAGAGGAGGGCGAGGAGGCTGAAAAATAAGGAGGAACCCATGCCCGACGTGTGGGTCCTGGACGGGGGTAGGGGACAGCTCAACGTGGGGATCAGGATAAAGAGGAGGTTTAACCTTCCCCTAAGGGTCTTCGCCCTGGCAAAGGAGGAGGAGACCTTGATAACCGAGGACGGCAGGGAACTAAAACTCAAGGAGAACCCCATCCTGTACAGGGTCTTCGGCCTCGTGAGGGACGAGGCCCACAGGTTCGCCCTCTCTTACAGCAGGAAGTTGAGGAGCAAAAAGGCCCTCGAGGAGGTGATCTCGAAGGTCAAAGGTGTGGGGGAGGTGAGAAAGAGGATAATCTACAGGAACTTTGAAACCGTTTACGATCTCCTCTCAGCGGACGAAGCCACCTTGAGGAAGCTGGGACTCCCGGTGAGTCTGAAGCAGGAGGTTAAAAAGTACCTTGGGTGAGGTGATAAGGGGTGTTAACTTCCCAAGCTACTTAGTGGCCAGCTTCCTGGCCGGGTACGTCATGATGGGCGTTGACCTCATGCTCGAGGGTTTCCTGGGCCTCTTTGGGACTTACAGGGACTACATGGAGTTCATGAGGGGCTGGGGGATACCGGAGGACCAGATATTTCTTTTCATGGCCGTGGGACACCAGATAAACTCCTTCGTCCTGGGACTCTTCTTCGTCCACCCGAGGGTCTATCCTAAGATACCCCTTCGGGGTCTTTTCAAAGGTCTTGTCTTCGGGTTCCTCTGGAACGTGCTGGCTATATTGGTCGCTATGGTCTCCTATATGCTCGGTGCCGAGTTCATGAGGCTGATAGCCAGCCCTGACGTGAGAGACCTTGTATCGATCACACTGCTGCATCTTGTATGGGGTGGGGTTCTGGGGCTGGTTTATAACCCCCCTGAGACCGTGTGCTAAAATTTCTACCCATGCCCTCCAAGAAGAGTCTCAGGGACGTGAAGGTAACCGGGAAGAGGGTCCTGGTAAGGGTTGACTTCAACGTACCGATGGACGACCAGGGTAACATAGAGGACGACACCAGGATAAGGGCATCCCTACCTACCATCGAGTATCTGCTCGACGCCAAGGCAAAGGTGATCCTCATGTCCCACCTCGGAAGGCCGAAGGGGAGGGACCCCAAGTACTCCCTCCAGCCTGTTGCGAAGAGGCTCTCCAGGCTCGTAGGTACGGAGGTGAGGTTCGCCCCCGACTGTGTGGGCGAGGAGGTAAAGAACTTAGCCCTCAGCCTGAAGGAGGGAGAGATCCTCCTCCTTGAGAACCTCAGATTCCACGAAGGTGAGACGAAAGGGGACGAGAGCTTCGCCAGGGATCTGGCCAGTCTCGGTGAGGTCTGCGTTATAGACGCCTTCGGAACGTGCCACAGAAAGCACGCCTCCATGTATTTGGTTCCCCAGTTTCTGAAACCTGCGGTGATGGGCTTCCTGCTTGAGAAGGAGGTTACCTACTTCGAGAAGGCGATGGTGAACCCCCAGAGGCCTGTTGTCGCTCTCCTGGGGGGTGCCAAGGTTTCCTCCAAGCTGGGGATAATAAAGAACCTTCTCAAGAGGGTGGACAAGATATTCATAGGAGGTGCTATGGCCTTCACCTTCATAAGGGCCATGGGCTACCCTGTGGGTGACTCGCCCGTTGAGGAGGACCTGATGCCCACAGCCCTGGATATACTGGAGATAGCCAAGAAGCTGGAGGTCAAGTTCTACCTCCCCGTGGACTTCGTTGTTGGCAGGGAGGTGTCGGACAGCACACCCACAAGGGTGGTCCCCTGGCAGGAGATACCTGAGGGCTGGAGGGGGATGGACATAGGTCCTGTGTCCGTCGAACTACTCAGGGAGATCCTCTCGGACGCCCAGACCATAATATGGAACGGCCCCATGGGCGTATTCGAGCTGGACAGGTTCAAGAACGGGACCTTCTCGGTGGCAAAGATGATCGCCGAGTCTCCAGCCCTCACCATAGCGGGAGGGGGTGACACGGACCACGCCATTCACAGGGCGGGCGTTTACAGCGCCATAGACTTCGTATCCACAGGTGGAGGGGCCTTCCTCCAGCTTCTCGAGGGAAACCACCTCCCCTGTCTCGAGGTGCTTGACGAGAAGGAGGAAGCATGAAGCTGGAGAGGTTCGTAGAGACCGCAAAGGCCGCGGCCCTAATAGGAGGTCAGGTCCTGAAGGAGAACTTCCTGAAGATAACCCAGGACAGGATAGAGGAAAAGGGTGATAAAGACTTCGTGAGCTACGTCGACAGAGAGTCGGAGCTGAGGATAAGGGAGTTCATAGAGACAACCTATCCCGACCACAGGGTAGTTGGCGAGGAGGAGGGCGGAGAGGAGGAGGGCGAGTTCGTCTGGTTCATAGATCCCTTGGACGGGACCAAGAACTACATAGCTGGCTTCCCCATATTCGGCGTGTCCGTATCACTCTCCTACATGGGGGACCCTGTGGTGGGTGCCGTTTACCTCCCCTACTTCGACCATCTCTACTGGGCGGGCAAGGGCCTGGGAGCTTACAAGAACGGCAGGAGGATAAAGGTAAGCCAGACCTCCGAGGTCAGGTTCTCGGTGGTGGCCTACGGCTTCCCCTCGAGGGCGAGGAGGGACTTAGAAGTTTACTGGAGAATATTCAGGGAGGTCTTCGACAAGGTCGCCGCCATGAGGAGGCCTGGGGCTGCGGCGGTGGATCTCTGCTTCGTGGCTGAGGGCGTATTCGAGGGCCTACTCGAGTTCGAGCTTCACCCGTGGGACATAAACGCTGGAGCTGTTATACTAAAAGAGGCTGGGGGATCTTACCGGGTGGTGGATGAAGGCTGCTGCAGGGACATAATAGCTTCCAACGGTAAGATACAAGGGTTCCTGGAGGGGGTCGTGGGCAGGTACCTGAAGGAGGTTTAGATGAAGGTCCTCGTACCCGTTGACTTTTCCGAGATAACGAACGCATCCCTGAGGGTGGCAAAGAGTATATGTCAGGCCCACGGGGGTGAGGTCATCCTCTTCCACGCCATATCCCCCGCGATCTACATACCCTACCCAGAGAGTCTCAGCGTTGACGTCATAGACGTCAAGGTCCTCCAGGAGATAGAGGAGAAGAAGAAGAGGGAGGCGGAGGAGAGGATGAGGTCCCTTCAGGACTTCCTCT
>WFOY01000261.1 GCA_015487835.1 Aquificaceae bacterium | reverse complement strand
TCCTCTTGGTGTCGTCCTTGAAAGCTTCTTCCGTCTTCGATCCGATGCCGAAGATCGGCCTGAACCTTTTAGACATAAGCCTCCTCCCCGCCTATCTCTATCTTGCCCTCGTCTATCAGCTTCCTGATCACACCTACCACCTGCTTCTGGGCCTTCTCCACCTCGGACTTCCTGACGGGCCCGAGGGCCTCCATGTCCTCCTGCATTATCTTGGCAGCCCTCTTGGACATGTTGGAGAAGAACTTGTCCTTTATGTCCTCTGGAGCACCCTTGAGGGCTATTATCAGGGTGTTCTTGTCCACAGCCTTTAGCACCTCTATGATCGCCCTGTTGTCCAACTTCCTTATGTCCTCGAAGGTGAACATCTTCTCCCTTATGCGCTCCTCGAGAGTGGGGTCCTCTTCGCCTATCTTCCTGAGGAGGCTCTCCGCCGTTTCCTTGTCGAGCATGTTCATGAGCTCGGCAGCTATCGCAACCCCCTCCTGCTTCTTAAGACCTCCAGCTATGCCGAGGCTCTTTATCTCCTCGGTGACGGTCTCTATAAGCTCTCTGAGGAACTGGGGTGAGACGTTCTCGAGGGTCGCCACCCTCTTCACCACCTCGAACCTGAGGTTCTCTGGGAGCCACTGGAGTATCTCGGCGGCCTTCCTTGGGGTGAGCTGGGAGAGGAGGACGGCTATGGTCTGGGGGTGTTCGTTCTTTATCAGCCCTACGAGGACTCTCGTGTCTATCTTCTCGAGCTGCTCGAGGCCTTCAGCTACACCCGCAGAACCGATCAGGCTCTTTATCCTCTCGTAGATCTCGGGAGGGAGGACTCCCTGGAGCTGCTCCAGGAGGGTCTCCAGGTTCGAGTACTGGGTGGCGACGTAGTTGTAATCCTCGAGGAAGTCCCTGACCGCCGCCTCTATATCCGCAGGGGAGAGGTCCTTCAGCCTCGCCGCCGTTAGAAATATCTTCTGGATCTCGTCCTCGGACAGCTCCTTGAGTATCCTGGCGGCAACGTCGGGAGGCATGGACATGAGAAGGACAGCTGCCTTCTCAACCTTTGAAAGATCCCTTCCTGTCGCCTCAGCCATACCCTAAATATTAAAAACCTAAAAAGCCAAAGTCCTCCGCCTTCTTCTGAATATAACCCCTCTGAAGCAGCTTACCCTCTATGAGGGTTATCCACCTCTCGGGCATGCACCCTTTGGGGCAGTATATGTTGCAGTTGTTACAATGCACACAGCTCTGGACGTTGAAGGGCACGAGGTCTCTTATCCGTTCCTCCACTGCCGTGTTCCTCGGGTCCTCGATAACCCTGTAAGCCCTCGTGAAGAAGGCTGGCCCTCCGAAGTTCTTGTCCTCAACCAGGGAAGGGCACACGGAGTCACATAGGCCGCAGAGGATACAGTCCGAGGATCTTGAGGTCTTGGAAAGATCCTCAGGCCTTAGAGGAAGGCTCTCCCCCTTGGGAACTACCCAGACCTTACCTCGACGCAGCCTCACAAACAGGGGATCCTGGTCCACAACCAGGTCCTTTATAGGCTCAGCGTTGTCCACAGGCTCTATGATTACCTCCTCCTGGTAGATCCTCGTGTTGCAGGCGAGTCTGGGCTCCCCGTTCACCTTAACACCGCAGGTCCCGCATATGGAGGCCCTGCACATAGCCCTGAAGGAGAGGGAGGGATCGATCTCCTCCTTTATCTTCATCAGGATGTCTAAAACTGTTACACCCTTTGGGATGTCCAGTTCAAACTCCTGGGTTTGGTACCTTCCTCCTTGGAACCTGTTGATCTTTACTATCATCAGATTATAAAGATAGCTACCTTAAGGCGAATGTGATTAGTAGATCCTCGATCAGTCCCTCCGGCCGGGCAAAGAACACCTTGACAGCCCTGTCTATGCTGTAAAGACGGTTTATGAGGGTCTCCAGATCCCTGGAGGATACGGTCTTGAGGTAGCTTTTCATCTTGGTCCGTGCGAAGCTGTGTTTCACGCCGATCCTGTTCAGGACCTTGTCCGGATCCCCTCCCCTCTCAACGGACAGGGCGAGGGTATAAATCTTCAGAACCTGGCTTGTGATGAAGGCGAGGATCTGGACCCCTGGTATCCCGGACCTCTCCAGCGATCTCAGATCTTTCAGTATCCTCTCGACATCCCTTGAGAACACAGCGTCGAGAAGGTCAAAAGCTGTCCCGCCTTCCCAAGGGGCACAGACCTTGGAGACCATGTCTCTGGTTATCCTCCTTCCCTCCGAGAAGACTATAAGCTTCTCCACCTCCTGTCTCAGCACCGTAAGGTCGCTACCGCAGATCTCCAGGATCAGATCGAGGGCGTCCTCGTCTATACCTCCCGCTTCTCTCTCTAACTTTCTTTTGACTATCTCCCTCACCTTCTTCTGGGGTAACCTGTCCGCCCGTATGAGATCGCCTTGGGCTGCGAAGGTCCTGTAAGGTTCCTTGGAGAGGTCCTCCTGGGACAGCTTCCCCACAACCACGGCGAAGATCTTGGTGCTGCGGACCCTCTTCAGGGTGGATACCAGTTCCTCGAGGGCCCTCTTCTTCCTCCTCGACCTCCTCACGAGATCGTCGAAGTGCATTATCACAACGGATCTGGTCGTGGAGGAGGAGAAGAGGCTGCTCTCGGAGGCCTCAACCAGAAGATCCTCCGTCGATATCTCATCCCCCCACAGGACCTTAAGGTTGTTCCCGAACTTCTCTCTCAGCTTGTCTACGAGCGTTCTTATCAGATACTCCTCCTCCCCGAACACGAGGTTTAAGGTCTTTACGTCCCCCTTCTCTAAGACCTCCCTCTGGTAGGCGGTTATCCTGAAATCCATCAGTCCTCGGACTCTATCTCTATCTCATCGCAGCTCTCATCCTCTATTATGAGCTGGCAGGTGAGCCTCTCCTCCTCGTCTACCGCCCCTATCCTCCAGAGGGTCTCCTCCTCGGTCTCAGACGGTTCGTTCAAGCACTCCAAGCCTTTTAGGACCCTCGCAACGCAGACACCGCACTGACCGTCGGTACAACCGAACTCTATCCCCGCCTTTTCTATCTCGTGGCTCAGCTCTCCGAACCTGACCCCTTTGGGTATGTTGAAGACCTTACCGTTTATCTTAACCTTCATAGCCTAAATTTTAATCCTGCGATCTTTCCCTTTTTATGATTAAGAGCCTTCTTCTATCACCCTCCTGGCCTCCTCCTCACTGGGCACGCCTACGAAGGTGAGCTTCCCGTCCACTATGGATGAGGGTACGCTCCTCACCATGAGCTTGTTGACCCAGTACCGCCCCTCAGGTGTGGCAATGTCCAAGACCTCGTACTTGAAGCCGTACTCCTCCTGAAGTTTTCTCCACAGGGCGTCCGCGTGAGGACAGGTAGGACACCACTGGGATACTAAAAGGATCACATGCCTGTTCTCAGATCCCATCTCACATACACCTCATACATACTATATCCCACTCGTCTATGTGGTCCTTTATCTTAGCTAACGCTTCCTCACCCGTTACCAAACCCTCAAGATCCCTATCCAGGTCGGTGGGTTTTAGCCTCACTATCCAGGCTTCCCCGTAAGGGTCTACGTTTATGAAGTTGGGGTCCTTGGCCACCCTCTCGTTGACCTCGACGACCTCACCCTCGACCAGGGCTGGGACGGGTCCAGCCCACTTGCCGCTCTCTAAGGTGGCCACAGGCTTTCCCTTCCTGACCTTGGTTCCCACGGGCTTTATCCTGATGTGGAGAAGCCTCCCAGCCCTCGTCTGCCCGACGTCCGTTAGGCCCATGGTTACAGTCCCGTCCTCGTTTACCCTGAGCCAGACCTGGTTTTCCACATCGTAGTAGAGGTCCTTGGGTATAAGACAACCCTGGTACTCCCAGAAGCCACCCAGGTCTTGAATTCCTCCTTTCTGCATACATTAATAAATATATGGCACGTTTAAATAAACGTGTATTTACATATGTCTGTCCAGGAAAGCTCTGGGAGGCAAGGCATGGCTGTGGTGAAGCACTTGGATCTTAAATTTGACCCCTCTGGGCCGAGGACGGAGAAGGTCTACCAGGATGAGAACGCAAGGGTGGTCAGGTTCTACCTTAAAAAGGGACAGAGCGTCAAGCCCCACAGGTCAAGGTCGAGCGTGTTCATAACGGTGCTCAAAGGGAAGGCAAGGTTCACCAAGGGTGATACGGGATCTGAGGACCTCTCCGAGGGTGCGACGATCTTTTACAGACCTGAGGAGCTGCACGGGTTCACCGCCCTGGAAGATTCTGTCCTTGAAGCGACGATAACGCCTAAACCTTAGCGTATATAGGTTATCACCATAGTAACCACCGTCCCTAAGAGGA
>WFOY01000260.1 GCA_015487835.1 Aquificaceae bacterium | reverse complement strand
TCGGAGACAGGGGCCTGAGAGGTAAGATAAGGTCCCTGCTGAGAGGTGTATCAAACCTCCTCTCCCACCCTGTGGCTGTTCTCAAGGCACTTACAGGCAGGGGTCACTTTGCGGTCCCCGTTTACCAGGTGGTTGAGGGGAAACGGTATCTGATAGAGTTCGAGGGCAACGAGTTCATAGAGACAAAAAAACTATCTGATCTCATAGACAGAGACGCTCCAGGCGTGGACCACCTCTTCCTGGAAAACCTAAAGAGGAAGATAGAAAACCTTTACAGGAGAAAGGGGTTCTTCGATGTTAGAGTCTCTTACTCTTACGAGGAGAACAGGATCGTGTACAGGATCCACGAAGGCGTAAGGTACAGAACCTTTGTCCTTGAGGACGGTGAGATGGACCTCCCCGAATACTACGACGAGGACCTCATAAACGCCAAGGTGGAGGAGACCATCAAGGATCTGAACAAAAAAGGCTTCCTGACAGCACGCGTGGATATATCCAAGAGGGTGGACAGGGAGAGGAAGGAGGTATGGATAAGGGTGGACGTGCTCAGGGGGAAAAGGGTTCTTGTGAAGGATTTAAGGATGGTGGAAGGTCCAAAAAAGCTGAGACGGGTGTTCGCAAAGTACAGAACGATCCTCCCCGCCATCCTGGAGGACAGGATCCTGGATGCGGTGAACAGAGAGATAGAGGACTTCTTCTGGGACAACGGTTACTTGGAGGGCAGGTTCTCCGTGGATATAAAGGTGGAAGAGGACGAGGAGAACATGTACCTAACCTACCTTTACTCGGTCAAGCCCGGCCCAAGGTACACCTACGGGAAGCTGATCACCTACGGGAACGAAAAGACGAGGTACAGGGAGATCCACTACACGGTTGTGAAGCAAAAGTACTTCTCTAAGGAGGCCGAGGAGGAGAGCGTATGGAACCTGGTAAGGAGCGAGATCTTCAGCGGTGTGAGGCTGGACCACTTCATAGACAGGGAGAGGAAGGTGGTCCACCGCTTCCTCGAGGTGAGGGAGGAGAAGAGGGGTTCCATAGAGGCCTCGGTGGGCTATAACACGGAGGAGAAGCTGAAGATCGAGGGAGCGCTGAAGCTTAGGAACCTCTTTGGCGTTGGGATAATAGGGAGGGTTTCGGCAACCAAGAGCGAGAGGTACGAAACCTACGACATCGGCCTCTCGGACAGGTTCCTCTTCTCCAGAAAATACTTTGGCGATGTAAACCTGTTCAGAAGGATAGAGTTTCACAGGAGCTTCGACCTCACCAGCCAGGGATACTCCATATCGCTGGGTTACAGACCTACCAGGTGGACCTCGATCAGCGTGTTCTTCTCACCCACAGAGAACGACGTGGAAGGTTTTGAGGCCGGAAGGGTGTCGGTAAGGAAGGTGGGTCTGCTTCTTGTGAGGGAGAGGAGGGACGACCCTATAAACCCGAAGAACATAAGCCACGCGAGTTTGAAGCTGATCCATGCCTCCGGGGACAGGAACTACTACGGTGTGGAGGGAAACTTGTTTGTGCTTAGGGATCTGACACCCAGGATCTCGGTAAACGCCCGTGTGTCGGGAGGTCTGGTCGGTGAGGAAGCACCCATATTCGACAGGTTCTTCTTGGGTGGTCTTAGGAACATGAGGGGTTACGATTTCGAGGTTATAGGGTCTCCTTCGGGAGGTAGGAGCTTCGTGTTCTCAAGGGGGGAGGTCATATTCTCCGTTAAGGGCCCCTTTAGGTTTGCCCTTTACACAGACGTAGGGTCCGTAGGGGAGAGCTTAGGGGAGAGTTTGAGAACTTTAAAGTACGACGTGGGTGCTGCGGCAGGTGTAAGATCGCCCGTTGGGTTCATAAGGTTTGACCTGGCCGTCCCCCTGTCCAAGATCCCCGAACCCACACCTGATTTCAGGGTTTATCTATCAATTGGGTTTGTTTACTGAGGATCTCCTGGATGTAAGTCAGGAGTTCTTCACGGACGTCCTCCCTCCTGAGGGCGAACTCGAAGACCGTCTTCAGGTAGTCCACGGGGTTGCCCGTGTCGTAAACCCTTCCGTCCACCCTGTAGGCGTATATTACCTCCTCCTCAAGGAGGAGCCTCATGGCGTCGGTGAGCTGGATCTCCCCTCCCTTGTCGGGCTTTGTCTCTTTGAGTTTGTCGAATATCCTCGGCGTGAAGACGTACCTTCCCACTATGGCCAGGTTAGAGGGGGCCTCTTCGGGTGAGGGTTTTTCTACCAGGTCCTCGACTATGTAAACGCCCTCCTCGATCTCCTTGACCCTGGCTATGCCGTACTTGTTCACCTCCCTCTCATCGACCTCGTGGAGGGCTATCACGCTCTTTCCGAACCTGTAGTGGGCCTCCATCATACCCTCTATGACCTCCTTGCCCTTCTCAAGGATTATGTCCCCCAAGGACACAAGGAAGGGTTCGTTACCAACGGCAGGTTCCGCCGTAAGAACCGCGTGGCCTAAACCCAGCTGCTCCTTCTGCCTCAGATATATGGGGTTTATCATGTGGCTTATCTCCCTTATGTTCTCAAGGACCTCCTTCTTACCCACCTCCTCCAGATGCTTCTCCAGGTCCGTGTTTATGTCGAAGTGGTGCTCTATAGGTCTCTTGTGCCTACCAGTCACGAAGATTATGTTCTCCACACCCGCCTCCAGAAGCTCCTCCACTATGAACTGGATAACGGGCTTGTCTATTATAGGGAACATCTCCTTAGGCATGGCCTTGGTGGCTGGTAGGAACCTGGTTCCCCAACCTGCTACGGGAAGAACTGCCTTCCTTATCATGTCCTCCCTCCTTTGATTAGGGCCAGCATCTCCCTGACCGCTCTCTCAAAACCGAAGATGACTGCGTTCGCAACTATAGAGTGCCCTATGTTCAGCTCCTCTATTATATGGCTCAGCTTCAGGATGCCCTTAACGTTGTGGTAGGTGAGCCCGTGTCCCGCATAGACCCTGAGACCAAGGTCTCTCGCCAGTCTTCCTGCTTTCTCTATATTCCTCAACTCCTCCTCGGCCTCCTGGAACCTGTGATCGTTCCAAAGGTTAGCGTACGTGCCCGTGTGGATCTCCACGGCGTCCGCCCCTACCTCCGCACTTGCCTTTATCTGGTCCTCAACAGGATCCACGAACAGGGAGATCTCTATGCTCGCCTCCTTTAAGGGCTTTACAAACTCCTTCAGCCTGTCTTTAAGGGAGACCACATCCAACCCACCCTCCGTAGTTATCTCCTCTCTCCTCTCGGGGACCAGGGTTACCCTGTCCGGCCTCACCCTCAGGGCTATGGACCTCATCTCCTCCGTAGGGGCCATCTCCAGGTTCACGGGGATCTTAACGAGCTCTCTTATGAGCTCTAAGTCCCTGTCCTGGATGTGTCTTCTGTCCTCCCTCAGATGCAGGGTTATCTGGTCTGCTCCTGCCTGCTGGGCTATAAGAGCCGCGAACACAGGGGAAGGCTCGAAGGTCCTCCTCGCCTGGCGGACCGTGGCAACGTGATCTATGTTCACACCGAGCCTCATAGAGGAAATTTTATTACTCTTTTGGCCTGCTGAGGCTTATGAAGATCTCGACCCTGTTGTTCCTCTCCATGAGTATGGGCTGCCTCCAGGTGTATAGGGGTCTTGTATCACCGAAGCCAGCGGCGGCCATCCTGCTGGGGTCGACACCGAGGCTCTGGAGGAACCTAACCACCTCGGTGGCACGCCTGAGGGAGAGTTCCCACCTGTCCCTTATGTAGGGGTCCCTTATCTCGACGACCTTACTCACGTGACCCTCCACCCTGATCTGGGTGTTCTCGGGGAGCTTTTTGAGTATGTCCGCAACCTCCCTCAGTGTCTCCTGAGCCTTGGGTGTGAGCCTGTAGGAACCGTTCTCAAAGAACACCTTGTCGAAGAGTCTTAGCTTCACGAAGTCGGAGGTGACGACTATCTGGAAGGCCCAGGGGGGAAGGACCTTCTGGATCCTCCTCTTTATCTTCAGGGCGACCTCCTTAGGAGGTGGGTTTATGGGCGGAACTATGGACGTTTTCCTTATGTAAAACTTCCTCTCAGGCTGGAAGTAAGAGATGAACTTCTCAAGCTGGGCCACGTCCAGGCTGCTCATCGCGTAGATCAGGATGAAGAACGTAAGAAGTAGTGACATGAGGTCGCTGAAGGATGTGAGCCAGGCGGGAGCCTTCTTGCACTCGTCTTTCTTCCTCTTCATGGGTTCAGCTTTATGCACAGGTCTATCCTCCTGTTCTTGGCCCTGTTTTGGGGCGTGTCGTTGGGAGCTATGGGGCGGTACTCTCCGTAACCCACCGCCGATAGCAGATCGACCGGATAGCCGCAGTCCTCAAAGATCCTGAGGACCGATACAGCCCTCGCCGCCGAAAGCTCCCAGTTGGAGGGGAACTTGGGTGTGGATATGGGAAGGTCGTCGGTGTAACCCTCGAAGGTTATAGGCAGAGAGAAGGGCTTTAGTGTCTCGCACATCTCCCTGAGTATCCTGACTGCCTCCGGGTAAGGCCTCTCACTTCCTAGGGGGAAGATCCTGTCCGTGTTGAGTCTGAGCTTCATGCAGGTGCCGGTTACGAGATAATCGGCCTGGATACCCATATCGAGGAGGGACTCCTTTATCTTCAGGATCTCCCTCTTTAGGTCTGCGAACTTCTTTACCCTGAAATGCATGTTCTCCATCTGGATAGGTATCCTGGAAGCCTTGAAGGATCCATCGTCCGAGAAGACGACCTGCCTGCCCCCAAAGGCCTCTATCAGCCCCTTGAGAACCTGGTAGAACTTCTCAAGGGAGATTATGCTCATCGAGTAGAGGAGGATGAAGAAGGTAAGAAGTAAGGACATCAGATCTCCAAAGGATGTAAGCCACGCAGGAGCTTTTTTGCACTCCTCCTTCTTCGGCATCACACCTCCTCGGTCACCTCAAGGCCAAGCATGATCGACAGCTCCTGCCTCAGGATGTTCGGGTTCACCCCCTTCTGGATTGCCTCTATGGCGAGTAGGTATATGTTCCTGTAGAGGATCTCAGTATCCTTTATCTTCTTGAGCTTGCTGGCTACCGGGATCGCGAAGGCGTTGGCGAGTATAGCTCCGTAGAGAGTCGTTATCAAGGCCACCGCCATACCCGGTCCAAGGGCGGAGGGGTCGTTCAGGTTCCTGAGCATCTGGATCAGACCTATAAGGGTGCCTATCATCCCGAAGGCGGGGAAGAGCTCACCGAGCCTCTCCCACACAGCCACGTTGGTCGAGAGCTTGTCCTCGAGCTGGGCTATCGCCCCCTCAGCGCTCACCTTTATCTCCTCGA
>WFOY01000259.1 GCA_015487835.1 Aquificaceae bacterium | reverse complement strand
TCCCAGTAAGCCTCCACTATACCGAACTTGGTGAGCATACCACCACCAACCGCAGGTCCGTTGTGACAGCTCGCACACCCTATCTTTATGAAGATTTTGAGTCCTTCCTTCTCCTCTCTCGTGAGGGCGTTAAGATCCCCTCTTAGGAACTCGTCGAACCTGGAAGGTGTCATGAGGGTCCTCTCGAAGGCTGCTATGGCCTTTGCGACGTTATCGTAGGTTAGAGGGTCCTTCTCGTTGGGGAAGGCCTTTTTGAAGAGCTTGACGTATTCGGGTATGGACCTCAGCCTCTCGATCACAGCTTCGGGAGAGTCCATGGCCATCTCTATGGGGTTCAGGATAGGACCCTTGGCCTGGTCCTCAACGGTCTTCGCTCTCCCGTCCCAGAACTGGGAGGCGTGCAGAGCTGCGTTCAAGGTGGTGGGTGCGTTCCTCGGTCCTACCTGCCACCTGTGTCCTACCGAAGTTGGGAGGTTGTCCACACCGTAGGTCGCCAGGTTGTGGCAGGTGTTGCAGCTTATCAGCCCGCTCTTTGAGATCCTCGGGTCGTAGTAAAGCATCTTCCCGAGCTTCACCTTTTCAGGTGTGACGGGGTTTTCCCTGCTCTCAGCCACCTTGGGGAGAGGCTGGAAGTACTTCCTGGCCTCCTCGAGGAGTTTTAGGTCCTCCGACTTTCCAGCCCCCATGAGGAGCGAGCTTCCGAGGACTACCGCCGCCACGGCTACCTTTCTCATATCTCTCACCTCCCGCTATTTAACTTTTTCTCAGCTGATTTCTCATCGCAAAATATTCTAAAGGTTCTTTTGTAAACGGTCATTTACACAGGACCGGGATGTAAAATTTTCTGGTCATGAGGATAATACTCTTCTCGGGTAAAGGGGGTGTCGGGAAGACCACCCTCTCTGCTGCAACGGGATACAGGCTCTCGGAGATGGGCTACAGGACCCTGGTAGTCTCCTTAGATCCTGCCCACTCCCTTTCAGACGCCTTCGACCTCTCAGAGGAGGAGAGGATCTCAGCGAAAGGTCTTCCCGTCAAGATAAAGGAAAACCTCTGGATACAGGAGATAGACGTCCAGGAGGAGATAGACAGATACTGGGGTGACGTCTACAGGTTCCTCGAGATACTCTTCAACACGACGGGACTCGACGAGATAGTGGCCGAGGAGCTCGCGATCCTCCCCGGTATGGAGGAGGTGACGAGCCTACTTTATGTGAACAAATATTACAGGGAAAAGGAGTTTGACGTCCTGATCCTCGACCTCCCTCCTACGGGTGAGTCTCTTAGGTTCGTCTCGATGCCCACAGTCCTCAAGTGGTATATGAAGAAGATCTTTAGGACCGAGAGGCTGGTGATGAGGGTCGCAAGACCTGTGGTGGGGAGGATATCGGACGTCCCCCTTCCCGACGAGGCATACTTTAAAGCCCTCGAGAACTTCTACGAGAAGCTAAAGGGTGTCGACGAGGTCCTCGTGGACCCGGATGTGACCTCGGTGAGGATCGTCACGAACCCAGAGAAGATGGTGGTGAGGGAGAGCCAGAGGGCCTTTATGTACTTTAATCTCTTCGGGGTGAACGTGGATGCTGTAATCATAAACAGGGTGATCCCGGAGGATATGGAGGACTGTCAGTACCTGAGGGACTGGATAGGGATCCAGAGAAGGTACATAGAGGAGATAAGGTCCTTCTTCTCGCCGGTTCCCGTCTTTGAGGTCCCCCTGATGAAAGGGGAGGTCTTCGGGGAGGAGAGGCTAAAGGATCTGGCAAAGGTGATCTACGGGGAAAGGGACCCAGCAGAGGTGATCTTCAGGGAGAAGCCCTACGAGTTTGTGAAGGATGAGGAGGGCTACACCTTGATCATAAGAGCTCCCTTCGTAACCAAGGAGACTGTCTCCCTCCTGAAGAGTGAGGAGGAGATAGTGGTGAGGGTGGGAAACTTCAAGAGCCACATACTGCTTCCAAGGAAGCTGAGAAGACTGGAACCTGAGAGGGCAAAGGTAGAGGACGGTTACATAAAGATAAGACTAAGGTGAGTGGTCCCTTATGGCCCTACCTATGTCCGCCCTCGCTATTATGCCCACGATCCTGCCGTCCCTCGAGACCACGGGCAGCCTGCCCACACCCTTGGTTGACATCAAACGCAGAGCCTCGGCCAGGCTCACCTCAGGGTGGACAGCTACCACATCCCTCGTCATGACCTCGGAGACGGCCGTGGTGGACCTCCTCTCCTTAGGCACCTTCAAGAGGTCGCTCTTGGTAACTATGCCCACCACCTTTGGACCGTTCACAACTGGTACACCCCCGATCAGTCTCTCGGACATGAGGTTCTGGACCTCTGAGAGAGGGGTGTCAGGTGTAACCGTGATCGGTTTGCTCATGTAGTCCTTAACCCTGATCTTTTCGAGAACGTATATGCCCCACTCGTCCACATGGGCGGGAGAGTCAAGGCGTGTGTCCACCTGGCTTGGGAATATGCTCCTATCTCCGCTCAGGAAGTAGGTCACGAACACGGAAAGCATGGCGGGAACCAGAAGCTGGTAGCCACCTGTCATCTCAGCTATAAGGATCAGGGTGGAAAGGGGTGCCTTAGCCGCCCCACCGAAGAGAGACACCATACCGACTATCATGAAGGAGGGGACGTCGAGGTCAAGGTGGTAGAGATCGTTCATAACAAGGGAGTAAAAGGCTCCCACAAGACCCCCTATCATAACGGAGGGACCGAAAACACCCCCGGATCCTCCGGAACCTATCGTGAACGACACCCCCAGGATAACGGCGACAGATCCAGCCAGAGCGAAAATAGGGTCCGAGATGACCCCGTCCATGAACAGCTGGATCCACCCGTAGCCGTTGCCTATGGACACGGGGACCGCAGCACCCACCGTTCCTGCGACGAACCCACCGAGGGCGGGTTTTACGTACTCAGGCACCCTCAGTCTGGAGAACCAGTCCCTCACGAGGAAGAACAGGTAAACGTAAACTCTGACCACAGCAGCACACAGGAGCCCAAGACCAGCGTAAAGCCCAAGGGTAACGGGATCCCATAGGAAGTTTTGGGGAACGTCCGCCGAGAATATGGGCTGAAAGCCAAAAACAGAACAGAAGAGTGTGTAGGAAGCTATGGATGCGACGAAGCTTGGGATCATGGCCTCAGCATCGAGGTCCTTCTTGAAGAAGACCTCAGCACTTATGATGGCTCCCGCAAGGGGGGCTTTGAATATAGCCGCCACACC
>WFOY01000258.1 GCA_015487835.1 Aquificaceae bacterium | reverse complement strand
GCGCAGGTGTATGTGCTTAGCAAGGAGGAAGGAGGGAGGCACACACCGTTTTTTGTGAACTACAGGCCGCAGTTTTACTTTAGGACAGCGGATGTGACTGGGACTGTTGTGAAGCTGCCTGAGGGTGTGGAGATGGTGATGCCGGGGGACAACGTGGAGATAGAGGTGGAGCTGATAGCGCCGGTGGCTATGGAGGAGGGCTTGAGGTTTGCTATAAGGGAGGGAGGTAGGACAGTTGGGGCAGGAGTTGTCACCAAAATACTCGACTGAGGTGGAGACCTATGCCAAGGGAGATAGTCGTATTAGCCTGTACCGAGTGCAAGAGGAGGAACTACACAACCACCAAGAACAAACAGAAGCACCCGGAGAGACTCGAACTCAGAAAGTACTGTAAGTGGTGCAGGAAACATACCATTCACCGGGAGGTGAGGTAACTTAAATAAAGAGGGGCTGTAGCTCAACGGGCAGAGCGCGGGACTCCAAATCCCGTGGTTGGGGGTTCGAGTCCTCCCAGCCCCGCTTGGAGCTGAAACCATGGGTAAGCTAAGGGAGTTCCTAAAAGGAGTTAGGGCTGAGCTCAGAAGGGTCGCCTGGCCGGACAGGAAACTGGTCACGAAGGCCACTATAAGTGTTATAATTTTCTCTTTGGTTATAGGTGTTTACCTTTGGGTTCTGGACCTTGCCTTTACGAAGATACTTTCGGTCATCTTCTCTCTCAGGGGTGCTTGAATGGAGGATATGCGTTGGTACGCTCTTCAGGTTGAGGCTGGTAAGGAAGTGGCGGCCAGGGAAAACTTACTCAAAGTCTTAGATCTCGAAGGCCTGAAGGACCTGGTCGAGGAGGTGATAGTTCCCGCCGAGGAGAGGGTCGTGATAAGGGCTCAGGGGAAGGAGAAGTACAGGCTCTCCCTCAAAGGAAACAACAGAGACATAAGCGTTCTGGGCAAAAAAGGTGTCACCACCTTCAGGATAGAGAACGGAACCGTGAGGGTGGTCGAGAGCGTTGAGGGAGACGAATGCCTAAATGCTCCACCCATATCCAAACCTGGGCAGAAGCTCGTCTGCAGGGAGAACAGGACAGAGGCCAAGATAATCCTTGACAACAAGATGTTCCCAGGGTACATACTGATAAAGGCCCATATGAACGACAAGCTCCTCAGAGCCATAGAGAAGACACCCCACATATACAGACCTGTCCTCGTGGGCGGGAAGGTGGTTCCCCTAAGGGAGGAGGAGGTGGCGAGGATCCTCGACCAGGTCAGGCACGGTGTTAAGACCAAGAAGGTTGAGTTCGATAAGGGTGACCAGATAAGGGTCATAGAGGGTCCCTTCATGAACTTCACGGGGACCGTGGAGGAGGTCCACCCTGAGAGGGAGAAGCTCACCGTTCTCATAAGCATATTCGGAAGGCTCACCCCCGTCGAGCTCGACTTCAACCAGGTGGAGAAGATCTGAGGAGGCGAGGAAGATGGCCAAGAAGGTGATAGGCACTATCGAGTTGATGTTGCCGGCCCAGCAGGCTTCCCCCGCACCCCCCGTGGGTCCAGCCCTCGGCCAGCACGGGGTCAACATAATGGAGTTCGTAAAGCAGTTCAACGCGGCGAGCAGGGAGTACGAACCAGGGACTATCCTTCCTGTCGTCATAACCGTTTACCAGGACAGGAGCTTCACCTTCATAATGAAGACCCCTCCCGTGTCCTACCTCCTCAAGAAGGCGGCGGGCGTTGAGAAGGGATCTTCTGACCCCAAGAAGCAGAAGGTGGGCAGGATAACCCTGAAGCAGCTTGAGGAGATAGCCAAGATGAAGCTGAAGGACATGAACACGAAAGACCTCCAAGCGGCCATGAGGACCGTGGCGGGGACAGCCCGCAGCATGGGTATAGAGATAGAAGGCTGGAAGGAGTGAGGCCATGGCGAAGAGAGGAAAGAAGTATGTGAAGGCCCTCGAACTTGTGGACAGGAGCAGGACCTACACGGTCGAGGAGGCCATAGACCTCCTCAAGAGGATCGCCGAGGTCACCCAGAGGGGCTTTGACGAGACCGTGGAGGTCGCGATGAGGCTCGGGGTGGACCCCAAGTACGCTGACCAGATGGTAAGGGGTTCAGTGGTCCTACCGAACGGTCTTGGGAAGCCCATAAGGGTGCTGGTGCTCGCTGAAGGTGAAGACGCCAAGCGTGCTGAGGAGGCCGGAGCCGACTACGTGGGTGGTGAGAACCTGATAAACAGGATCCTCAAGGAGGAGTGGACCGACTACGACGTGGTCATAGCCACACCCGAGATAATGCCCAAAGTGGCGAAGCTCGGAAGGATCCTCGGACCGAGGGGTCTCATGCCGAGCCCCAAGACAGGGACAGTCACGAGAAACATCGAGCAGGCCATAGCTGATGCGAAGAAGGGTAGAGTCGAGTTCAAGGTGGACAAGGCAGGTAACATCCACATGCCCGTTGGCAAGATCTCCTTCGATAAGGAGAAGCTCCTTGAGAACATCTACACAGCCATAGACGCTGTGATCAGGGCGAAGCCTCCGGGGGCGAAGGGCCAGTATGTCAGGTCTATAACCCTCTCCACCACCATGAGCCCAGGTGTTAAAATAGATATTTCTGACACGTTGAAGAAGATCCAGG
>WFOY01000257.1 GCA_015487835.1 Aquificaceae bacterium | reverse complement strand
GATCAGAAGACAGAGGTGTTTCTGATTCCGTGATCAGGATCTCGGACCTGGTTGTCACCATACCCATGTGGGGGAGGGTGACCTCCCTGAACGTAGGCTCCGCCGGGGCTATAGCCATGTGGGAGGTAGTGAGGAACCTGAGGAGATGACCCCATCCTTTATCCTTTGGAGCGGAGGAAAGGAGAGCTACCTCTCCCTCATAAAGGCACGTGAGAGTGGGTTCAGGGTCAGCTACGCCCTTTCCTACGTAGAGGAGAGGACCAGAAGGTTAATAGGGTGCCACCTTAGGGAGGAGATCATATCCTACCAGCTCTCCAAGGTAGGTATACGTTTTGTCCCCGTTTACGGATCCAAGAGGAAGGGGAACTTCATACCCAGGCTAAGGGAAGTGCTAATAGGTCTTGGGGATCTGGAGGCTGGCATCTTCGGTGACGTAAGGAACAAAGATCACAGAAACCTCCTCGAGAAGGTCTGTCGTGACCTCGGTATAAGACCCGTCTTCCCTCTCTGGGGTGTGGACGAGAGGTGGGTGGTCAGGGAGGCTCTGTCCCTATCTGTGCCTATCCTGGTATGCAGGAGGGTGAGGATACTAAAGAGGTCCCTTCTCGGAAAACCTCTGAGCCTCGATATTGCGGAGGACCTCCTGGGTAAGGGTCTCTCCCCAGCAGGAGAGAACGGAGAGTACCAGACCTTCGTGGTTAAAGGCAGGGACTTCTCCCTGGACATAAAGATAGGGAGGACCTTCAGGAGGTCCTATTATGAATGTATAGACATCATCCCAGGAGGCTGAGATGAAAGTTTTCGTAACAGGAGGAACGGGCTTCGTGGGAAGGTACGTGGTAAGGAAGCTCATCGAGGAGGGCTACCAGGTTCACCTGGGGGTTAGGAACCCTAAGAAGGCCAAGGATCTGTTCGGAGACAAAGTGGAGGTCCACAAGGTCGAGTTCTCCTCCAAAGACTCTGTAAGAGAGGTCCTAAAGGAGGTAGATCCCACCCATATAATACACCTGATAGGCATACTCTACGAGGAACGTTCTAAGGGTATGACCTTCGAGACCGTCCACTACATGTTCTCCGTAAACCTCTACGATGTGGCCAAAGCCCTAGGTGTGAAGAAGGTTATCCACATGAGTGCCCTCGGCACCCACGACGGGGCACCCTCGAGGTATCACCAGACGAAGAGGCGGGCCGAGAAGCATCTTATTGAGAGTGGTCTGAACTACGTCATCCTGCGGCCATCCCTGATTTTGGGGCCCGAGCAGAGACTCTTCTCCGACATGGACAGGATAACAAGGTGGACAAGGTCCGTCGCCCTTCCCGGAGGGGGTTCCTACAGGTTCCAGCCTGTGGACGTGAGGGATGTGGCGGAGACCTTCGTCCGTTGCCTCAGGAGGAGGAAGCCAGACAGGAAGATCCTGGAACTATGTGGGACTAAGGCTGTAACCTTCAGGGAACTCCTCAGGGATATCTTCAGGTACCTCAACAGGAGTGTTCTGATCATCCCGATGCCAAAGGGGTTCATGTACTACTTAGGGAAGCTGGCCGAGGTCTTTATGGAACCACCGCCCTTCTCCTCTGACCAGATCCTGATGATGTGGAGGGAGAACGTCTGCGGTCAGATGGGGGATGAGGCTATCCCTGACGGTGTCAAGTACGTCCTGGAGAGAGATCCAATACCCTATGAGGAATCGATCAGGTGGTCTTTGGAGACTTACCTCTCAGCAGGTAGTTCTTGATCAGGTAGTTCTGGCCTATGTTTAGGACGTTGTTGACCGTCCAGTAAAGCACCAGGCCCGAGGGGAAGTTGGCGAACAGGATTGTGAAGACAACCGCCGATATGTACATTATCAGGTTCTGCTTGGGATCCGGGCTAGGTGTTATCCTCTGCTGGAGGATCATCGTGAGTCCCATCACGACGGGCAGTATGTAGAAGGGGTCCTTGTCAGCGAGGCTCGGTATCCACAGGAGGCCCGAGAGTTTCAGGTCAACCGTTATGATGAGAACCTTGTAAAGGGCGAAGAATATAGGTATCTGGACGAGGATCGGGAGGCAGCCACTCATAGGGTTGAAACCTATCTCCGAGTAGAGCTTCATCATCTCCTCCTGCATCTTGGCAGGGTCGTCCTTGTACTTCTTCCTTATCTTCTCAAGTTTTGGGGCCGCCTCCTGAAGCTTCATCATCGAGGTTGTGCTCTTG
Organism: Aquificaceae bacterium; assembly: GCA_015487835.1. GTDB lineage: Bacteria > Aquificota > Aquificia > Aquificales > Aquificaceae > Hydrogenivirga. The sequence goes on along the minus strand of WFOY01000257.1, from coordinate 8,111 downwards.
TAGTTTAGGGGGAAGAACACGATCCTTAGGATCAGGGTGAGTATCACGATGGAGGCGATCCAGCTCCTCGTGACCTCGTAGACCCAGTACATGAACACGAAGAGGGGCTTGACTATTATCTTGAGCATGCCGTAATCGAGGAGGTCTCCAAGGCCCAGGCCCCTTATCCTGGAGTAGTACTTGGCCCCCATATACATAAGAACCTGACCGCTCGTCTCCACGTAGGTGAAGGTGGCCTCCTTCCCATCGCCGTAGGAGACCTTCTCCACCACCACGCTGTCTATATCCCCCTTGAAGCCTTTGAAGAAGTACCTGCTCTCCTCCCCCGCGAACTCGATCCTTCCCTCGAAGACCTGCCTGCCCTTTATATCGTCCGGGTCGACCCTTAATACCTTCCCATCTATCTTCATGACCGGTCCCTCGTGGGTGTAGAAGGACCTCTCGGAAGGATGGGATCCGGCCAGGAGGTAGACAGGGCCTTTGAGGTTCGTCTCCAGATCGACCAGGAAGTGGTCCCCCCTCGATTCCAGTATCTTCTTGAGCTTTATCTCGTCGTCCTCGAGGATGAGAACTATCCGATCACTTTCCTTTGTGACCCTGTAAGTTCCGAAGTTTATCCTCTGGTCAACCTCCGGATCTCCCGTGAACACCTCTAAGGGAAAGACCTTCAGAGACCTCTCGGCCTCAGAGACCAGGTCGAAGCCGAACTTCTTGTCCACGAGCTTGACTATCCTCCCTCCCCTTAAAGCCAACTCGATCTCGTAGTCCCCAAGGTCGATCTTCACGGTATCGCCGAGGCCCGCCTTTTCCCTCCTCGTGCCTATCATGAGCTTAGGTAGAGTCTTGGGTTTCTCCTTTACAGCTTCCCTGGCGGGTTCTTCTGCGGGGGAAGCCTGTCTCGAGAAGTAGTAGTAAGAGAAGATCTCGAACCCCAGTATGAAGAAGGCGATCAGGGCCATGGCGATGAAGATCCTCTTGGGGTCTACTCCTTCTCTCTGCATCAAGGCAGATCAACACCTCCTTTTGACCAGGGGTTGCACCTTAAGACCCGCCAGAGGGCCTTAGCCACGCCCTTCACGACCCCGTGCTTCTCCACGGCAAGGATAGCATACTCGGAGCAGGTGGGGTGGAACCGGCAGGAGGGTGGGTAGAGAGGAGAGACGAAAGCCCTCCAGAGCTTAAGCAGACCTATAACCACCCACCTCATTAAGGTGCCAACCTCTTCCTGCCCTTCCTCCTCCGCCTCTTTATTATTCTTCTACCCGCCTTTGTTCTCATCCTGGCTAAGAAGCCGCTCTTTCTCTTCTTCTTGCGTATGGATATGTGCGGCTTCAGGCCCTCCGTAGCCATGGATCACCTCCGGTTCAGAAGCCAGCCTTCCCTGTAAACATACCTGTGAACACGAAGACTATGGAGAACAGCAGCGCATACAGGGCCAGAGTTTCGATGAAGGCGAGGCCTATGAACATTATAACCTGAAGTCTCCCGCCAACGTTGGGGTTCCTCGCTATACCCTCCTGGGTTCCCCTCACAGCGTGCCCCATACCTATACCTGTCCCGAGGGCTGCGAGGCCTATCGCCAGACCAGCGGCGATCGCAAGTAGCCCGTAAAACAGAGCCCTGTCCGAAGAGGGTGCGGTCTGTTCAGCCGCGAGGCTGACAAGGGGCGTCAAGATAAGGGCGATCGCGAGAGCCTTTCCTCTCATTTCCTACCTCCTTTCACTTTATTATCAAAGAGGGGATCTCAACCTCATCTATGATCCTGCAAACTGAGGAGGTTACGGCACATCCCCAGAGGATCATCTCCGGCTTTCTATCCTTTACCCTCGCCACGACCTCCTCCTTTAGGTCACCCACAACCACATCGATCTCCACATCCCTCTCATCTATGTGCCTCCATAAGGTCTTCAACCTGTCACTCACCCTCCTCTTGGCCTCCGGGACCGTGTCCTTAGGTATGGGCAAGCCCAGGGAAACGCTAGCCTTCTCGAGCCTGTAGAGGTCCTCAAGAACCACGAGTACGCTTACATCCGTTGAGAGCTTCTCCCCCATGTCCTTCAACCTTTCGAGCGCCTTCCCGCAGTCTGTAGAGGAGTCCGTAAGCACCAGGAGGATCCCCATGTCAGTGCTCCTCGTGGGCTACAGCACCCGCAAGGTAAACGACTGAAAGTATCATGAAAACGTACGTCTGTATAAAGACTGCCAGAAACTTTATAGCTATTATGAACACGAGCGCAACCGGGGATAGGGCCATCGTAAAGGGGTTCTTTATCGCAACCCCCACGAGGGCGAGGAGGAGTATGGCACCACCCTTCATGTTGGCGAAGAGCCTCAAGGAAAGGGTTATGGGCCTCGCCAAGTGGGATACGATCTCAACGACGAAGAAGAAGGGAGCCAGCCAGGGTATAGGTCCCATGAAGTGCTTGAAGTACCTGATCCCGTGCTCCCTTATACCCTCGAAGTTATAGTAGAGGAAAACTATGAGGGCCATCGCCAGGTTCGTGTTCATGTTTCCCGTAGGCGCCTCAAGACCGGGAACCATACCGAGCAGGTTGGAAAAGAATATGAACAGCCCGAGGGCTGCTATCAGGGGTGTGTACTTCAGCCCCCTCTCACCTATGTTGTCCAGAAGCATACTCCTCACGAACCTGAGGTAACCCTCGAGAAGGGCCTGGTACCTGGAAGGTTTAACGGAGGGCTTACCGCCAGCTAAGACCAGTCCGGTGGCTATACCCATAGCTCCTAAGCCGAGAACAACGTGGTTGTAGCTTACCTCCGTCATCGGTCGAAAGATTATACCACAGGCTCAAACTATCTCGGACCTCAATATGTCGTGCATGTGTATTATCCCTATGGGATGGTTCTCATCATCCACGACTATGAGGACCATTATCTTGTGGTCCTCCATCCTCCTCAGCGCCTGGAGGGCGAGCTCGTCCGGTTTTGCAGTCTTGGGGTTCCTGGTCATAACGTCCTTAGCGAGGCTCCTGTCGAAGTTCCCCCCTCTGTTCACGAACCTCCTCAGGTCCCCGTCGGTTATTATCCCTACCAATTTCCCCTCTTCGTTCACTACGGCGGTCGACCCAAAACCCTTGGTGGTCATCTCGATTATGGTCTCCTTCATAGGTGTGTTTTCCGTAACCACCGGGACCTCATCCCCTGTGTGGTAGAGGTCTTTGACAAGCCTCAGCTTTCTGCCGAGGGTCCCGGCTGGGTGCCTCAGGGCGAAGTCCTGTTCGGTGAAGCCCCTCGCCACCATGAGGACCATCGCAAGTGCATCACCGAGGACCAGGGTGGCTGTGGACGAGGTTGTGGGAGCGAGGTCCATGGGGCACGCCTCTCTGTCTATGTTCAGGAACAGATGAACGTCGCTGTACTTGGCCAGGGTTGACCTGGGGCTGTTGGTTATGGCTATGAGCGGTATCTTAAGCATCTTAAGGTAGGGGACTATGGACAGGACCTCTGAGGACTCTCCGCTGTTTGATATGGCTATCACCACGTCCTTCCTGTCTATGACACCCAGGTCCCCGTGGAGGGCCTCGGCTGGGTGCAGGAAGTGGGCGGGAGTCCCTGTGCTCGCAAGGGTGGAGGCTATCTTCTTTCCCACGTGGCCCGATTTCCCAACGCCCGTCACTATGACCTTACCGTCGCAGGAGAGTATCAGATCGACAGCTCTTACGAAGCTCTCATCGATCGAGTCCTTGAGCCTCTCTATACCCCTTATCTCGTCTTCTATAACCTTTCTCGCCGTTTTGAGGATCTCATCCGGCGTCATGCCTTTGCCTTGAAGTTCTCTATCCCTTTCTTTATCTCCTCTATCGCCGCCTGAACACCCTTGAAGCTCTCCACCTTCACCCACTTTCCCGGCTCCAGCTCTTTGTAGTGTTCGAAGAAGTGCTTTATCCTGTCCCTGACCACATCAGGGAGGTCGTCAACGGTCTTCACCCCCTCGTAGGAGGGGTCTATCTTGGAGTGGGGGACGGCGATCACCTTGGTGTCGATCCCCTCCTCGTCCCTCATCTCCAGGATGCCTATGGGTCTTGCCCTCAACACGCTTCCCGGGACCACAGGTTCCCTTGAGACCACGAGAACGTCAACGGGATCGCCGTCGTCCGCAAGGGTCTGGGGTATGAACCCGTAGTTAAAAGGATAGTACATGGCTGTGAAGAGGAACCTATCGACGAAGACAGCTCCCGTCTCCTTGTCCACCTCGTACTTTATCCCGCTTCCCTGGGGGATCTCAACAACCACGTATATGTCCTCGGGAGGGTTCTTCCCTGGGGGTATGTTCCTCACTTCCATAGGTCCACCTCCTTCAAAACTATTTTCCTATGATCCTGAGGAGGTCGTTTATCACAACGAAGGCCATAAGAGATATTATCAGGGCGAACCCTATCCTCTGCCAGTACTCCTTGAACCTGTCGGGGAGGGGTCTTCTCCTTACCATCTCTACCAAGAACAGGAGTATGAGCCCGCCGTCCAGAACGGGTAAGGGGAGCAGGTTGAATATACCAAGCTGGAGGGAGATAAAGGCCATGGAGGAGAGGTATGGAACTATCCCGCTCTCGGCGGCCTGGCCTGCGAACTGGGCTATGGCAATGGGACCTCCAAGGGTCTTTATAGATATCGCTCCTGTAATAAGGCCCCAGATCACCTTGAAGGTGAGAACGACCAGATCCCAGGTTCTCTCTAGGGATCTCTTAAAGGCCTCAGCGGGCGGGAAGGACTCCCTGAGCGTCTCGACCTTAGGTGCTATGCCAAGTACAGGTACCTTCGTCCTCGGGTCTATGGCTGGGACTACCTCCTTCTCCAGAACGTTCCCGTTCCTCATCAGCTTCAGCCTCACGGGGTCACCCTTAGATGCCCTAACGACCTTGACCACCTCGTACCAGCTCCTTACCTCTGTGCCGTTTACCTCCAGTATCCTGTCTCCCGGTTTTATACCTATCTGGTAAGCCGGGGAGAGACCCACACCTGGTATCCTCTCGAATACCCTGCCGACCACAGGGGGAAGGTCTGGGTGCACACCTAAGACCTCCCTCCCGGTTTCTATCTTGGGCAGATCTGCCTTGAGGACCACCTCCCTTCCGTTCCTTAGGACGACGACCTCTGTCTTCTCCGGCTTCCTTATGGTGGCCTCTATCACCGATCTCCTTATATCCTCCCAGGTTCTCACCTGGAATTCCCCTATGCTGACTATCCTGTCGCCGGGTTTTATGCCCACCCTGTCGGCCCAGCTCCCTGTCTCCACAAAACCAACCACAGGAGGTCCCTTCATGTACTTGGGTATATCAACCCCTATGTAGAAGACCAGGGAGAACAGGACCACGGTGAGTATGAAGTTGAAGAGCGGACCAGCAAAAGCTATAAGTATCCTCTGCCAGGGGGGTTTGGAGGAGAAGGCTTCAGGATCATCCACCTTTACGTTCTCACCGTAGAGCTTCACGTAACCACCCAGGGGTATTAGTGCTATCTGGTACACGGTGCGGCCTACCTTCTTGGCTATAAGAGGGGGACCGAACCCTACGGAGAACACCTCCACCCTGACACCGAAGATCTTGGCAAACAGGAAGTGCCCGAGTTCGTGAAACCATATGAGAAAACCTACGAGAACCAGAAAGGCCAGTATGGTCTCCATATCTACTCCCCGATCACCTTGACGATAACCTTCCTCTCCCTGGGTCCATCGAACTCGGCGAGGAATATGGATTCCCAGGTTCCGAGGGTGAGGGATCCGTCCACCACAGGTATGACCCTTGAGTTTCCTATTATAGCGCTCCTTATATGGGATGCGGAGTTACCCTCACCGTGATCGTAGTTCGGGTCATTCCAGGGGACCAGCTTCTCCACCATGTAAACTATGTCCTTGACCACGTCTGGGTCTGCCCCCTCGTTTATGAATACGCAGGCGGTCGTGTGGGGGATGTAAACTATGCAGAGGCCGTCCCTAACCCCAGACTTACTGACGATGTCCCTTACCTGGGGGGTTATATTAACCACGCTTGTGTGCTTAGTAGTTCTTACCCTTATAGTTTCCGTCATGGAGAGTATTTTATCAGGACCCGAACTCCTCCAGCCTCTTACGTATGAACTCCCAACTCCACGCCCTCTGTTCCGTAAGAGGTAGGGACTTGCCCACGTGGTCTTCGAAACCTTCCACCCACACGTACTCCCCATCGGTAAGGAGCTTGAAGTTCTTCGTCTTGCCCGCCCAGGTCCAGTAGTTGTGGGGGGTGATACCCATAGCCCTTTTGAAGTCCTCCAGCTCCTCCGGCGTCAGGGGTCTTGGCTCCCCGACCTGGGGGCTCTCAGGAGGCTGGCCCTCCTCAGGTTTCTCCTGGTCCTTCACCTCTTCCGGTCTTCTGAAGAACAACCCTTTGAGTTTTTCAAGCATATTATTTATTCTGGCCGTTATGATGGGCCTATTAAAGGACTTATCTCATATAATCCTTATACATGCCCAGAAACGACCTGATACTGAGATCCGTTCGTGGGGAGCCTATCGAGAGGTTTCCCGTATGGATCATGCGCCAGGCGGGAAGGTACATGCCCCAGTACCAGGAGATAAGGAGGAAGGCAAAGGACTTCCTCTCACTTTGCAAGAACGTGGACCTGGCTGTAAGGATCTCACTTCTTCCCCTCGATCTGCTCAAGGTAGATGCCCTTATAATCTTCTCCGACATACTCATACCGCTTGAGGCTTTGGGAGCGAAGGTGGTGTTCACCGAAGGGGAGGGGCCCAGGGTCCTCTGGAGCGGTAACCTCTCGGACCTGAAACCCTACGACCCACACCAGAACGGTTTTGTGTACGAGATAGTCAGAAGGGTGAAGAAGGCCCAGGATGAGGTCCCTGTGATAGGCTTTGCGGGATCACCCTTCACCCTCGCCAGCTACATGATAGAGGGATCCCCGATAAAGGACCTCAGGAAAACCAAGACCTTCATGTGGGAGAGGGAGTACGACTTCCGGAGGCTAATGGAGGTCCTCACGGAAGCGGTCTTTCTATACCTGTCCCACCAGATAGAGGCAGGGGCTGACCTGGTCCAGGTCTTCGACAGCTGGACCCTCTTCATTGGAAGGTCCGACTACGAGGAGTTCGTGCTGCCTTACGTTTCAGACCTTATGGACAGGATCAAGAGGTCCTACGATGTCCCCGTGATCTACTTCTTCAGAGGTTCCTCCTCCTTCCTCGATCTCGTTGCGGACACAAAGGCGGACGTTCTCTCGGTGGACTGGAGCGTGGACCTGTCCGTGGAGATGATCAGGTTCGACAAGGTCTTCCAGGGAAACCTGGATCCCACACTGCTATATGCGAGGGAGGAGACCATAAGGCTGAAGACCCTCGAGCTGCTTAGAACCATCCCACGGAAGACGGGCTACGTATTCAACCTGGGACACGGCATAGCTCCGGACATGGAGTTTAACAAAGTCAAAACCCTGGTGGACACGGTAAGGGGGTTTAAACTGGGTCGCAGCTGATATACTCTTCCTTATGGTGGATCTTAAGTTCAACGAAAAAGGTCTCATACCCGTCGTTGCCCAGGACTACAGGACGGGTGAGGTCCGTATGTTCGCCTGGGCTAACGAGGAGGCGGTGAGGAGAACCCTGGAAACAGGCTACGCCCACTACTACTCCAGGAGCAGGAACAGGATCTGGAAAAAGGGGGAGACCTCTGGTGAGATCCAGAGGGTTATAGAGATCAGGGTTGACTGTGATGAGGACACCCTGATATACGTGATCGAACAGGAGAAGAACAGGTCCTGCCACCTCGGTGAGAGAAACTGCTTCTTCAGAAGGATAGACGGGTCCAGGGTGGATAAACCTTTGCCCTTCGAGATGCTGCCGAGACTCCAGGAGATCTTGGAGGACAGAGTCAGCCGCCTCCCGGAAGGTTCCTACACCGCCCAGCTGGTCCGGGAGGGACCCGACAGGGTTATCCAGAAGATAGGCGAGGAGGCCGTTGAAACCCTGATAGCTCTAAAGAACGAAGACAAAGACCAGATAGTTCACGAGGTTGCCGACCTCATGTACACACTTCTCCTTGGCCTTACATTAAAAGGCATAAAGGTCCACGAGGTTATGGAGGAACTCATGCGGAGGATGAGATAGG
>WFOY01000256.1 GCA_015487835.1 Aquificaceae bacterium | reverse complement strand
TCCAGGGGAACCTGGCTGCGAACTTGGCTCCCCAGATTATCTCGTTCGTGTTCGAGCTGTAGGACGAAGTCCAAACGTCCGATATGTCGAAGGGGCTCTTTATGATGCCTGCCTCTATCTCAGGTCCAAACAGCCAATCCATTAGGTCCTCGTCGGTTGGGAGATACTGTCCCCAGACCACGGGGTAGCCACAGTTCTGGAACTCAACGTCTATCTCGTGCCCTATGCCAGGGTCCATGTGGTAGGGTCTCGCCAGAAAGAGGATACAGGGGTGGTTGTTCTGGGCGCACCACTCTAAGATCTCCCTTGTCTTCTTCCTCATCTTGGCGTCAAACCTCTTCAACTCCTCAAGACCTTTCTCAACGGCCTCCTCTACCTCCTCGTAGGTAACGTTGAGGACATCCTTGAGGGACTCGTAGAGGTGCTTTGGAAGGAGGTGGGGTTCCGCAAAGCTAACGAAGGGAGATACGTACTTTATACCTAATTTCTCAAAGGTGTTCTCCTCCTTTATAAAGCCGGCCTTTATGTTCTCCGGTCCCATCATCACCCTCGTGCAGGAGAGGGTGTCCATAACGTGGCCCTTCAAAAAGGATGGAAGTGAGTAGATCATCGGGACTAGGAGGACGTCGATCTTCTTTGTGGTTATCAGCTCCCCTATGTGTCCGGCGAGTACCTTCACGGGATAGCAGGAGTCCATACCTATCCTGCCTTTGCCGTACTCCCTGTACTGCTCCTCTGACGTATCCGAGCTAAATATTATGTTCTTTGGGGGTATCCCGAGGGCTTTTAGAAACCCTATCCAGAACCTGTGGGTGGACCATACGTTCAGGAACTTGGGTATGCCTACTTTTATGTGACTTCTGTCTTTGACTTCTATTTCAGGCACTTTCTTTCTGAAGAAAGTTAGCAGAGGCATGAGGAGACCTCCTTACTTATAATCTTTGACATGCTAAGGAGGAGGAAGCTGGGGGAGGCATTCATAGATGTGTCTAAGTATTCTATAACCGTTGGTGTTATAGGGAGTTTCCTAAGTGATAAAGCATCCATAGACACATTGACCGGGCTTTCTATAGTAGCCATATTGTCAGCGATAGCAGGCTGGTTTATCTTACCTAAGGAGGAGGACAAGGAATGAGCGTAGAACCAATATGGATCATGGTAGCAACCGTGGTCATAATAGCCATCTTTGGCTTTACCATGATAAAGCTGGAAGAAAGAAAAGAGAAAGCCTCCCATTAAACCTCCACCCTCGCCTTGAAGGCTTCCTTCTGGACAAACTGGGCCACGCTGGGGTATCTCTCCTTGACCTTCTCCATCTCCTCTTTTATTACCTTCAGCTCGTTCTTGTCCTCCACAAGCCCTTTTGGACAGGAGTTGTTCACGATGATCCTCACCCAGCCCTCTGGGAGGGGAACCTTGGACCAGGGTCTTCCCTTGCCTCCTGGGAGCTTCACGTCTATGAAGGTCCTCCTACACTCTATGGGACACCACCTACATACGGTGTCTTCAGAGGTCGTCGTCTTGTACTCTAAGCTCTCTATGGTCTCAAAACCCCTGAAGCTTGTTCTCCCCGTTTTCTCATAGTGTTCGAGGGCTATGAGACCAGCACCTATGGCCCCGGCCTCACCCGAGTAGGGATGGACCACTATCTCAGCGTCGGGTACCTTGGACCTAAGGAAGTCCACCTGAGCCTTGACCACAGCCAGGTTCCTGTGGGTGCCTCCCTGGAGGATGAACTTCCTGCCTATTCCTTTGAAGTTCGTTATGTTCCCCGCGTATATCCATACGTTCTGGGGAAGGACGTAGCAGAGACCAGCCAGTATCTCGTCCGCGTTCCACCCCTTCCTCTGCTGGTTCACTATGTCGCTCTGGAGGAAGACACCACAGCCCATCGTTAGGTTGGGCATAGCCTCCGCCGAGAAGGCACGGTCGGCGATCTCCTCGAGAGGTATCCCGAACCTCTCAGCCACACCCTGGAGGAAGGCACCGTTTCCAGAGGAGCACTGGGAGTTCAGCCTGAAATCGACGACGGCCCCGTTCCTCAAGATTATTATCTTCACGTCAACTCCGCCAACATCACATATGCAGTCAGCGTCCGGGAAGAAGTGGAGTCCGGCTGTTGCGTGGGCCACCGTCTCCACTATGGCGACGTCTGCACCTATTATGTCCCTTAAAAGGTCCTTTCCGTATCCTGTAACCCCAACGGCGAGGACCTTAGCGTCCCCTATCCTCTCCTTTATCTTCCTGAATATGTACTTGGCGTCCTCTATGGGGTTACCCTTGCTGAGGGTGTATACGGAAAAGAGGACCTCCTTGTCCCTCGATAGGCAGACCGCCTTCGCTGTCGTTGACCCGAAGTCACAGCCTATGACCACCTCATCTATCTTCCCTTCGTAAGGCTTCCTGTTCTTGTAGGCGAAAACCTGGGGCTCGTATATTTTCCTGAACTCTTCAAGTTCCTCCTTGGTCTTCCAGAGACCTTTTCTGCCTTCCTTCTTCTTCTGTTCGTACTGGCCTTCCTCTACCCACCACTTAAGCTTCTCAAAGCCTTTGTAAACACCCACATCTTTGGGTTCAGTCTTTGCGGTGAAGGCGCACCCAAGGGCGGCGTAGTAGAGAGCGTTCTCCGGCACTATAATCAGGTCTCCTGGTTCCTTCCCCTCGGGTAAGGGTACCTTTCTCTCCTCCCAGAGTTTTGTGAGGTGGTGTCTCCAGGCCTCCTGGAGTCCTCTGAAGAAAAGGTTTGGCCCTCCGAGGAGGAGGACGTAAGGCCTTGGTGTGTTCCCCTTGGTCAGGATAGCCAGGTTCTGGTAGACCACCGCCTCGAACAAGCTCGCTATTATCTCCTCGACTGGGACGCCCGCCTTCACGAGGGTGTTCACGTCTGTCTCGGCGAATATACCGCACTTGGAACTCACCTTGTGGATCTGGTAGCCGAGGTAACCCATCTTCGAGAGTTTGTCAGGCGGTATGCCGAGCTTTCTCGCACACTTCTCCACGAAGGTGCCCGTCCCTCCAGCGCAGGCGCTCTGCATGAAGACCTGTCTCGTTTTCTTCTCACCCTCTCCGTGGAAGAATATGGTCTTCATGTCCTCACCGCCTATCTCGGAAACGAACCTCACCTCCGGGTGGAGCGTCTCCACGGCGGTGGCGACAGCAACCACCTCTTGGACGAACCTGGCACCTATGAACTCGGAGATGAGCCCTGCTCCAGACCCCGTCATGTAGATCCTGTCCCTTCCTGGTGTGAGACCGAACCTCTCCTCGAGTCTCTCGAGGAACTCCAGGACTTTCTCCGCCTGCTTCGTGTTGTGCCTCTCGTAGCTTTTGTCCAGTATGTTCCCCTCTTCATCTATGAGAACGTACTTGCACGTTGTAGATCCTACGTCAAGGCCGAGGGTAAGCATATCACACCCTCCCCATGAGTTTGGCTACGTGCATAACGTAGTTGGCTGCGGTTCCCGCGTACCCGTAGTGGGGCACCTTGTAGGTGGCTTTCTTAAGTTCAGGGTGATCCTCCTCGAAGTTCCTTACGTCCTCCACGGTAAGACCGGTTTTATCCAGAACCTCTTCGAACTCCCTCTGGGCGCGCTTCTTGGCCTCCGTAAGTATCATTTGACACCTCGACAGGGCGTGGACCTCAGCGTCCCCCTTTATCTCGATCGGGGCGTAGAGGAGATCGGGATACTTACCCAGGACCGCCTGCATGGCCCCTATGGACATGGTGTTCGGCATGCACCCGTAGGGGGACAGCTCACATATCATGTGGGCGTGTTTGTTAAAGTAAGCGTACAGAGCCTTCCCGATGAGCATGTGACCCTCTCCCCCAGAGAGGAGGTAGTTGAAGTAGGGTCTTGCGAGGCGCTTCAGCTCCTCCTGGGGTGGTAGTGGGTTGGGGATGTTGTTCAGGGCTTTCCTCAACCTGTTGTAGGTGAAGTGGTATAGGAATAGAAGGGCCTTTATCACTGCCTTCTTTAACCAGAACTTATTTACAAACTTCCTGCTCTCCTCCATTCGCCAGAGGGTCATGTGTATC
>WFOY01000255.1 GCA_015487835.1 Aquificaceae bacterium | reverse complement strand
CTATGGTCATGCGGGACACTCCCTTTTCGTTGGTCTCACCCACCGAGAGGCTCTCTATGTTGTAGCCCTTCCCGGCTATCAGGGTGGCTATCCTAGCGAGCACACCTATCTCGTTCCTGACGAGGACGTTTATTATGTGCTTCCTTACCTGGCCTTTCCTCGTCTGTCTGAACTTGGGCCCTTTGGCTACCGTTATCTGGGACCCACCTACGGTATCAGCCATACCCGATCACCCCACAAGGTACATGGTCTCGGCCTCTGAGGTGCCCTTGCCGTCCTCTAAGATCATGTCCCTGTAAGACTTTCCAGGCGGGACCATGGGTAGCACGTTCTCCTCCTTGTCAACGACGAAGTCCAGAATGACAGGCCTGTCGTCTATCTTCATAGCCTCTTCCAGGACCTCCCTTACCTCCTTTGGCTTCTCGGCTCTGAACCCAACCGCTCCCATTGACTCGGCCAGCTTAACAAAATCTGGTTGGACGCTCAGGTCCACCTCCGAGTATCTCTTGTCGTAGAAGAACTCCTGCCACTGACGAACCATCCCCAGGTAGGCGTTGTTTATTATGGCGACCTTGACAGGTATCCTGTACTGGACCGCCGTTATTATCTCCTGCATGGTCATAACGAAGGACCCGTCCCCGTCCACAACGAAGACCTCTTTGTCAGGCCTACCCACCTTAGCACCTATCCCCGCGGGGAGGCCAAAGCCCATGGTTCCGAGCCCGCCAGAGTTTAGGAACTGCCTGGGGAAGGAGTACTTGTAGAACATCGCTGCCCACATCTGGTGCTGACCAACACCTGGGACTATTATGGCATCCCCCCTGGTTACCTCGTAGATCTGCTCTATTACATACTGGGGCTTTATCACCTTGGAGGAGTTCTTGTAAGTTAAGGGGTGGAGCTTCTTCCACTTCTCTATCTGTTCGATCCAGCGGTCCCTATCCTCCGGATGAAGGATCTTTCCACCCCTCCTCTTCAGCTCCTCCAGCAGCTTCCTAAGGACTATCTTCACATCCCCAACTATGGGAACGTCCACTATTATGTTCTTGGAGATAGAAGCCGGATCTATGTCTATGTGGATTATCTTCGCTTCTGGTGCGAACTCGTCCACCTTCCCGGTAACCCTGTCGTCAAACCTGGCCCCAACAGCTATGAGCAGGTCGCAGTTGTAAACCGCCATGTTGGCGTAGTAGGTCCCGTGCATACCGAGCATCCTGAGCGACAGGGGATGGGTCTCGGGGAAGGCTCCCTTCCCCTGGGTAGTCGTGGTAACGGGGATACGCATCATCTCCGCAAGTTCTACGAGTTCTTCTTGGGCCTCTGCGTTCACAGCCCCGCCACCCACGTAGAGAACGGGTTTCTTCGCCTCCATTATCAGGTCTGCGGCCTTCTTTATCTGCTGGAGGTTGCCCTCCACATGGGGCCTGTAACCTGGCAGGGAGTTAAGGACCTCCTCCTCGGAAGGGATCGGTACGTCGGAGATCTTCTGGGTTATATCCTTGGGTAGGTCCACGAGGACAGGTCCGGGCCTTCCCGTCCTCGCTATGTAGAAGGCCTGCCTTATCACGAGGGGAAGTTCCTCTATGCTCCTTACAAGGAAGTTGTGCTTGGTTATGGCCCTCGTGATCCCGACTATATCGACCTCCTGGAAGGCGTCGTTGCCTATGAGGTGGGTGGGAACCTGACCGGTTATAACCACTATGGGGACCGAATCCATGTAGGCGTCCGCTATGGCGGTCACCACGTTGGTGGCTCCGGGGCCTGAGGTGGTCATTGCCACGCCTACCTTTCCCGTTGCCTTGGCGTAGCCCTCGGCCATGTGTCCCGCTCCCTGCTCGTGCCTTACCAGTATGTGTTTTATGGTCCCGTCCCTGTAAAGGGCGTCGTAAACCTCCATTATGGCCCCGCCGGGAAGGCCGAAGATCACCTCCACACCCTCTTCTTTGAGGGCCTCTATGACTATATCGGCACCCTTTCTAGACATTATCTTTCTCCTCCATATACCTAAATCGTAATATATAAAATTTGTATTAAAAGCTAAGAAGTTCAAGGTCTGTGATATAATTTTGACTCATAAAACTGGGAGGTCCGCAGGATGGGAATGATCAGCTACGAGGAGGCCCTCGAGATACTCAAACAGCAGATAAAGGAGTTCGAAGCCGAAGCCAAGATGGAGGAGGTGGGCGTCGTATACTACGTGGGAGACGGTGTTGCCAGAGCTTACGGTCTTGAGAACGTCATGGCCATGGAGGTGGTCGAGTTTGAAGGGGGGCAGAAGGGTCTCGCCTTTAACTTAGAAGAGGACAACGTGGGTATGATAATCCTGGGGAGCGAAACAGGTATAAAGGAGGGTTCTATAGTAAAGAGGACTGGCCAGATCCTCTCCGCCCCCGTCGGTGAGGGCCTCGTGGGTAGGGTGATAAACCCTCTTGGTGAACCTCTGGACGGTAAAGGACCTGTCCAGTACGAATATCTCTCTCCAGTGGAGAAGATAGCTCCCGGTGTTGTCAAGAGGAGGCCGGTCCACCAGCCTCTCCAGACAGGCATAAAGGCTATAGACTCCATGATCCCCATAGGAAGAGGCCAGAGAGAGCTGATAATAGGGGACAGATCTACTGGAAAGACCACGATATGTATAGACACGATCCTGAACCAGAAGGACACGGATGTTTACTGCATATACGTAGCCATAGGGCAGAAAAGGTCGACCACCGCCAGGATAATAGAGCTTCTCGAGAGAGAGGGTGCTATGGAGTACACGACCGTCGTCGTCGCCTCCGCTACCGATCCAGCCTCCCTCCAGTACCTCGCTCCCTTCGTCGGGTGTACCATAGGTGAGTACTTCAGGGACAACGGGAAGCACGCCCTTGTTATATACGATGACCTCTCAAAGCACGCCGAGGCTTACAGACAGCTATCGCTCCTCATGAGGAGGCCTCCGGGAAGAGAGGCCTTCCCAGGGGACGTCTTCTACCTTCACTCCAGGTTGCTTGAGAGGGCCGCAAAGCTGAACGATGAGATGGGGGGAGGATCGCTTACAGCACTACCGATAATAGAGACAAAGGCGGGAGACGTCGCCGCTTACATACCTACGAACGTCATCTCGATCACCGATGGCCAGATATACCTGGAGCCTGACCTATTCAACAAGGGGGTCAGGCCCGCCATAAACGTAGGTCTCTCCGTTTCCAGGGTGGGTGGTGCCGCCCAGATAAAGGCGATGAAGCAGGTGGCGGGAAGTCTGAGATTAGACCTCGCCCAGTTCAGAGAGCTGGAGGCCTTTGTCCAGTTCGCCTCGGAGCTTGACAAGGCCACCCAGCAGACCATAAACAGGGGCCTTAGGCTGGTCGAGATCCTGAAGCAGGAACCCTACAACCCCCTCCCGGTTGAGAAGCAGATAGTCGCCATATTCGCTGGCACAAATGGCTACCTCGATGACATACCCGTAGAGGCTGTTAGAAAGTTCGAGAAGGAGCTCTACGCTTATCTGGACAGCGAGAGGCCCGACGTGCTCAAAGAGATAAGGGAGAAGAAGGCCATCGACGACGACCTTAGGAAGAAGATAGAGGACGCCCTGAAGGACTTCAAGTCCAAGTTCGTTCCGTGAAGAGGTTCAGGAACGTATACGTAGGGTGCAGCGGCTTCTCCTACAAGGACTGGAAGGGCACCTTCTACCCTTCCAACATAGACCAGTCCGATATGATCACCTACTACGAGAGGTTCTTCGAGGTCGTGGAGGTGAACTACACCTACTACTCTATGCCCCACCCCTATACCATGAGGTCCTTCTTAGAGAAGACCAGGCACCTGAGGTTCTCGATCAAGGTCAACAGAGTGTTCACCCACGAAAGAAATTACGGACCCGAGGACGTTAGACGCTTTTTGGAGGGGTGCAGACCTGTTTTAGAGTCCGACAGGTTCATCTGCTTCCTCTTCCAGTTTCCCCAGAGCTTCTCCTTTTCGGCGGAGAGTATTGATTACCTCGAAAGGATCTCCAAAGACTTCAGCGGCTGGGACAGGGTCCTTGAGGTCAGGAGCAGGAGCTTTTTGAGATCCGAGTTTCTTGGCTTAGTCGAAGATCTCGGTTTCTCTCTGGTAAACGTGGACGCCCCCAAGGTAAAGGGTGTCCTGGTCGGTCCCTGGAAGTCTGTGGGTCCGATCAACTACATCAGGCTTCACGGCAGGAACAGGGAGAGGTGGCACGACCACGAGGAGGCTTACGAGAGGTACGACTACCTCTACTCGGAGGAGGAGCTTAGGGACTTAAAGGGCAGGATCCTTGATATCTACGAAGGTAAGGACACCTACGTGTTCTTCAACAACCACTACAGGGGAAAGGGGGCCCTGAACGCACTCCAGATGAAAGAACTTTTTGGAGAGAGGGTATCCATACCTAAGGGGCTGACAGCCTCTCTCTCCAGGTCTCTGTGGGAGTAGAAATTTATAAGGAATTTCTTATATTATTATTTTGCTGCAAGGAGGTAAAGGGAGTTGAGGAGGCAGATGCTAAAATCCAAGATCCACAGGCTTACCGTTACCGACGCAGACCTGAACTACGAGGGGAGCCTTTCCCTCGACAGGGACCTTATGGATGTGGCTGACCTCAGGCCCTTCGAGAGGATAGAGGTGTACAACATAAACAACGGGTCAAGGTTCTCCACCTACGTGATCCCAGCACCCAGAGGGTCAGGCACGGTAAAGCTCAACGGAGCGGCCGCCAGACTGGGCTGCAAGGGCGACCTTATCATAGTAGCCTCCTACGGCGATTACGAGGAGGAGGAACTAGAAAACTACAGACCCATACTGGTTTATGTGGACGAACACAACAGGGTTATGTCTGTCAAGTACTCTATGGAGGAGGAGGATGTTCAATGTTCCAGAAGTAACTCCTGAAGAGGCGAAGAAGCTGATAGAATCTGAGAACGATAAGGTGGTTCTCCTGGACGTGAGGACCCCTCCGGAACACTTCCAGGTTAGGATCCCGAACTCTGAGTTTATCCCCCTCGACGAGCTCAGGTTCAAGTACAAGGACCTTCCCAAGGACAAGAAGTACATAGTGTACTGTAGGAGCGGTGAGAGGAGTGCCTTCGCCACCTACTTCCTTAGACATATGGGTTTTGAAGCCTACAACCTGGCGGGGGGTATAATAGCCTGGCCCTTCGAGAAGGAGTCGGGACCCTCTAAATCCTGAGCATCTCCTCGGCCTTGTCCTGGGCTTCCAGTATCTTGTTCCTCAGCTCAAAGGGTTGCATCCTGAACTTGGCCGATATAGTGTTTACCACATCGATCAGCTTGTCCCCTCCTTCCTCAAGGGCCTCCTGGAGGAGTATAGCGTCGTCCAGTATCTCTCTGAGTTCTTGGTTCTTACCCGTAAAGGCGTCTATTATCTCCTGGTCCACGTTTACCTCCTTTAGAAACTGGACCTTGTCCACACCCAGTATCTCATCTATTAGAGAGAAGAGACCGACAAGGTAGGCCTCGTTCGTAAGGTCTGGCTTTAGCCTCCTCGCTATTTCCTCGGCTATTATGGCCCTCACAAGGGACCTCTTCCAGAGGCTTGGATTCTCAACGGCAGCGTAGTCGTTGGTAGCTATTAGGAGGGTGAACCTCTTGAGGTTCTCCATACCTAAATAGGCACAGGCCTGGGTTATGTCCTTTATCTCCTTCCTCTTGGCAAAGTAAGCGGAGTTCACGAATCTGAGCAGCTTGGCGCTCATCCCCACGTCGCTGGCTATTATCTGGGCAAAGTCCTTTATGCTCTGGGCCGTGTTCAGGGCCCCTATCATCCTCATCAGGGTGGTCTTCAGGAATGGGGCTATCTCAAACTCCTTGACCACCGTCGGAGGTCCGATCAGGTTGCCCGAGAACAGGTCACCCAGGTGCTTGGCCTTCGAGTAGTCCTCGTCGGTTTCGATCTTAGTGACCATGACCTTCTTGCCGTTCCTCCTGACGGCGGAGGCCTTGTTCTCGTCCACAGAGGAGACGCTGAACTCGACTATGGCGGACCTCTCTATGAGGTCGACGAACTTCGAGGAGTAGAACTCCTCCTTTATAGATATTAGGCTCCCCTTCTCTTTGAGTTCGTCTATCCTCTTCAGGGCGTTCTGGTATATGGAGGCACCCACCTCCGTCTGGGAGGCCATGATCTGGAAGACCATCCTCTCGAGGTTCAGGATGTCCAGAACTTTGTTCAATATGGAGTCCAAGGTCACGTTCATAAAGATCTTCTTGCCCTCGGATATCCTGTCCACACCTATCTCGCCTATCAGCTCGGCCACTATGAAGGTGGCCTTGTTGTAGGACACGTCCTCTGGGTAACGGCTCAGATCGTTGGTCCTCCTGAGGTAAACCTCGTAGCCGAATAGGGATCCCTCCCTGTCAAAGACCGGCTGTCTGGCGATTACGAAGCTCATCTATCTTCTCCTTAAGTTCCGGGTAGAGGGGGAACTTTTCGCAGATCTCCCTTACCTCCTCCTTTACCGCCTCTATAATTCTATCATCGTCGAGGTTCTTGAGGACTTTAGCTATAAGCTTGGCTATCCTCCTCATCTCGTCCTCGCCCATGCCCCTCGTGGTTAGCGCCGCCGTTCCTACCCTTATGCCGCTTGTCTTCGTGGGCGGTAACGGGTCGAAGGGGACGGCGTTCTTGTTCACCGTTATGTTGGCCTTTCCGAGGGCGTCCTCAGCCTGTTTTCCAGTCATGTTCATGTTCCTGAGGTCCACGAGCACTATGTGGGAGTCCGTTCCTCCCGTGACTATCTTGAACCCCTCCCTCATAAGTTCCTCTGCAAGGGTCCTTGCGTTCCTGATCACCTGGCGGGCGTACTCCCTGAACTCCTCGGTCATGGCCTCCCTGAAGGCGACGGCCTTGGCTGCGATCACGTGCATCAGAGGACCACCCTGGGTACCTGGGAAAACGGACTTGTCCACGATCTTGGCGAACTCAGCCTTGCAGAGTATAAATCCGCTCCTGGGACCTCTTAGTGTCTTGTGGGTGGTTGAGGTGACGAAGTGGGCGTAGGGAACGGGGTTTGGGTACTCACCGGCAGCTATCAGGCCTGCGTAGTGGGCCATGTCAACCATAAGGTAGGCTCCGACCTCATCGGCTATCTCCCTCATCCTCGCCCAGTCGAACATCCTTGGGTAGGCCGAGGCTCCGCCCACGATCATCTTGGGTCTGTGTTCCTTTGCCAGCTTGTACATCTGGTCGTAATCCACCGTTTCCGTCTTAGGATTCACACCGTAATAGACCACGTTGTACATCTTCCCTGAGAAGTTGACCTTGGACCCGTGGGTGAGGTGCCCCCCGTGGGAGAGGTCCATACCCATCAGGGTGTCCCCGGGCTGGAGGACGGCCATGTATACAGCCATGTTAGCCTGGGATCCTGAGTGGGGCTGGACGTTGGCGTGTTCAGCACCGAAGAGCTTTTTGGCCCTCTCTATGGCCAGGGTCTCGGCTATGTCCACGAACTCACAGCCACCGTAGTATCTCCTGCCGGGGAGGCCCTCCGCGTACTTGTTGGTGAGCACCGACCCTGTAGCCTCGAGGACGGCGAGGGAGGTGAAGTTCTCGGACGCTATCAGCTCAAGGTGGTAGAACTGTCTCTCGTACTCCTTTACGACCACCTCAAATATATCCGGATCGGTTTTCAGCAGGTGTTCCATGGAAGAAAAGTATATCACGGATCCAGCACACCGGCCTGGATCATGAAGACGGTGGAGCAGCAGGTAGGAGAGACGACGGGATCCAGACCCATCTCCTTGGCGTAGGTCAGCACACCCTCAGCCGGGAAGGCTATACCGTTCACCCCGGCTATCAAGGAGTAAACATCGAACTTGATACGGTCCGGTCCGGCGGGCCTCGCACACCCTATCATTATGGGCACTGAGGGCATGGTCTTCCTCGCGTAGAAGACTATCTCCGCGCTCTCCTCAGGGTTTGGTGGGGGTAACAGCTGGAAGTTCGCCTTCCCGTAGTAGGGCATCACCACAACCAGGACGAGGGCGTCGGGAGAGTGGTCCGCTATCATCTGGAGGGCCTTCCTCTCTCCCTTTATCTTTCCGTAGTGGAGCCCTATG
>WFOY01000254.1 GCA_015487835.1 Aquificaceae bacterium | reverse complement strand
CCTTTATCTTGTAACCGTTGTACTCGGGCGGGTTGTGGGAGGCCGTTATCATCACACCCACGTCGAAGCCGAGATACTTGACACCGAAGGACACCATAGGTGTGGTGCAGGGTCCGGTCGATACGGCGACCTCGAGACCTTCAGACCTTAAAACCCTGCCCACCTCCAAGGCAAACTCCTCTGATAGAAACCTCCTGTCAAAGCCCACTAAGACCTTTGAGAAACCTCTCTCTTTTAGAACCTCAGCGTGGGATCTGGCGACCTTTCTCACGTTCTCGAAGGTGAAGGCGTCCCCTATTATGGCCCGCCAGCCGTCCGTGCCGAACCTTATCATCAAGATAAGATTCTACCAGCCCCGACGGTCAGCCACACCTAAGGCCAGCCCAACCACCGTGAAGGTGGGAACAAGGACAACGGTCTTCACCAGGGCGGGCTCGAACATGCCCCCTACCACAAAGTTTACTAAAGCCGCAAAGCCAGTGAGTATCACAGCCTCCTCGTAGATCCACCCTCTTGAGCGTAGGTAGGCCCTGACCAGCCTGTAGAAGATGTAAACAAGAAAGGCAACGAGGATCGTGAACCCTACGATTCCCGTCTCCACGAGTTCGTGGATAAGTATGTTGTGGGCGTGGTAGTTGGGGCAGGGGTACCCCTTGCTTCCGAAGAAGGTGGGCCAGCCCTGGAAACCTATCCCGAGCAGTAGGTTGTCCTGAACAGAGAGGAGGCCTTCCTTCCACATTATCAGGCGGCACTTTATGCTGTTGTCCGTCTCCAGCCCCGTGAATATGCTCAGGAACCTTACTCTCACAGGTTCTATCAAATAACCCGCGACGAACGTGGCCAGGATCACCCCCCCACCGTAGAGCATGTATCTTGGGGATCGCTTTATCCCTATCAGCAGGAAGACACCGAGGGAGGAGAGTATAAAGCCTAAGTAGTAGCTCCTCGCCTCCGTTATCATGAGACCGCCTATGAGGAGGGGGAACAGTAAGAGTATCCTCCTGTCCCACTTGAAGCCTAAGATAAGGCACACGAGAGAGGCCAGACTCCATACGAACCCCGACTTTATGTGGTTCATAAAGAAGGCCTTCATCTGGGTACCGTGGTCGTACATATCTACAGGCAGGTTGAATAGCCTGACAGCGAAGGCGAGGACCGTTACAAGGGAGACCGATAGGAGGAAGGAAACGAACAGGTGCCTTGACCTGTTCAAGAGATCCTCCTTTCTGAACACGTAAACTGGTGAGACATCGAAGAGGAACTTAAAGCCCTTCCAGATCGCTTTTAAACCGAAGGTCCCCTTTATAACCGCTACGAAAAGACGCCACATGGTGAGCAGGGAGGGGAGAACTTCCGTATAACCAAAGTCTTTTAGGTCAGCCTTGGACCTGATCAAGAAGGCACAGAGTATAAGAGTATAGGCTATGAGTACGAAGCTGTCGCTTATGCTCCAGGTGATCCCGAAGAGAACCACCAAAAGGGTAAACACCTTCTGCATAGTACGGGCTTATATTGTAGCAGCTAATCGGTGTCCCAGAGCTTGGACCCGTAGCGATCCTTTAGGTAGAGTTCTAAGATAAAGGCGTACTTTAGGAAAGTGTAAAAGGAGGATATAACCGAGGCTACAAAGCCCCTCCATCCGTCCAGAAAACCACCCTTTATCAGGTAAAACTTCACGAAGGTCCAGAGAGGACGGACCCATATATCGAAAACAAGGAACCGTTTGTTGTAGCTTTTGTATCTGTTCTCCGCAGCTATCCTGCTGTACCTTACGCTTCTATGAACGTGATCGATCAGACTCTTGTAGGAGAAGTGCAAAAGGTCTCCCTTCAGTTTTTTTGTTTTTCCTTTTATCTTGAGCCTGTCGTGAGGATCCTCCCCTACCCATACCGGCTGGGCGTCCCTCCTCACCAGCCTCAACCTCCACTCCGGTTGCCAGACGTACTTAAGGAACTTTCCCAAGTAATAGGTCCTCCTGTTCACAAGGTAGCCGTCCGCCTTCGGGTCCTGAAGTTCCTCCAGAATGGACCTCTTCAGCTCTTCCGAAACCACCTCGTCGGCATCAAGACACAGGATCCACTCCTTTGTGCACTTCCTGAGGGCGGAGTTCTTCTGAGCCACGTACCCCTTCCAATCCTCCTCGTAAACCTTAGCACCGTAAGACCGGGCTATATCTCTCGTCCTGTCGGTGGAGTGGGAGTCCACGACCACGATCTCGGAGGCTATGTCCTTAACGGCTTCGAGGGTCTTACCTATTATCCCTTCCTCGTTGTAGGTTATGATAGCCACGGAGATCGAGGGCCTTCCCATAGCAGGATATCACAGAAGGTCGCTCACAGTTTCCATATAGGCGCCCACGGCTGTGCCAAGCTTTATGTCCTTACCCAGCTTTTTGAGGGCCATCTCGAGGGCCGAGAGGGCGACCACCGTATCGATGGGATCCACACCCATGTGGGATATCCTGAAGATCCTGCCCTTCAGCTTCCCCTGGCCTCCTGCAACTCTCACGCCTAATTTCAGCATCTCCTTCCTCACGGCCTCTGCGTCCAGCCCCTCCACAGGCTCCACCGCTGTGAGTGATATGGTGGGGTTTTTAGGGAAAACCTTTAGACCCAAGGACCTGACAGCTTCCCTAACGCCCTCGGCAACGGTTCGGTAGGTCTGCTCTACCCTGTCCATGCCTATGTCCAGAAGTATCTTCAGAACCTCCCTGAGGCCAAGTATAAGGGGTACGGCGGGCGTCCAGGCTGTCTGTCCTTCGGTCTGCCTCTTCACCTCCTCGGATACGCTGAAGTAGTAGGACCTGCTTTGGATCCTCTCCTTAGATCTCTGGGAGAACCACAGCATCGAGAGGCCCGGTGGGAGCATGAAAGCCTTCTGGGAACCTCCTATCAGGACGTCTATACCCCAGGACTCGGGATTTATATTGTAGACTCCGAGGGCCGTTATGGCGTCGACCACCAAAAGCGTGTCCCTCTCCTTTAGCATCTCCCCGAGGGTCTTGACGTCGTGGTAGGCTCCCGTTGAGGACTCGGACATCTGGATGAGGACTCCCCTGCAATCGGGGTGTTTCTTTATAAGGTCCTCTACCCGGTTCGGGTCCACGCTGTCACCCCACTCCACCTCCAGGTCGATCACCTCGAGACCCCATCTCTTCCCAAGCTGGGACCATCTCTCCCCGAACTTCCCCCCCACCACGGCTACGACCTTGTCTCCGCTGCTGAAGAAGTTCTGTATGGCAGCCTCCATAGATCCGGTCCCGGAGGAGGCGAAGAACACGAAGTTATCGGACTGAGACCCCACCAGCCTCTTGAAAAGTTCTCTGGTCTCAAGGAAAGCCTCCCTAAACTCAGGGGTCCTGTGGTGTACGATCTGTCTGCTCAGGACCTCCCTCACCCTGTCTGGGATCTCCACCGGTCCCGGCGTGAACAGCCTCTCTCCCCTGAACATCTTCATTGGAATGATTATAAACTCTGGTGTGGAGGAAGACCCTCCTCCCGCCGATCCTGAACTCTTTAAGTACTGGGAGATCTCTCCTCTCACAGTCTATAAGAACCTCCCAGCTTTGGTTTGCCCTCGGAGAGTAAACGGGGTGTCCTCTTGTCATGCCCACGTAAAGACAGAGGTCCCATAGGTCAGAGCAACCGCAGGCGAGGTTCTTGTCCTTCACAAGAGAGTTTATGCTCACAGCCACCCTCTCAGGGTCACCTTTTCTCTCCTCAAGGTAAGGAAGCAGGAAGAGTCCGTAGG
>WFOY01000253.1 GCA_015487835.1 Aquificaceae bacterium | reverse complement strand
GTATGAAGGGACCCCTGGTAGGGATTATAATGGGGAGCATTTCCGACTGGGACCACATGAAGGGTGCCGCCGACATACTCCGTGAGTTCGGTGTTCCCTACGAGGCCAAGGTGGTGTCAGCCCACAGGACCCCGGACCTTATGTTCGAGTACGCCAAGACTGCCAGGGACAGGGGTATAGAGGTGATCATAGCAGGTGCAGGTGGTGCCGCCCACCTCCCGGGCATGGTGGCCTCCCTCACGACCCTACCTGTGATCGGTGTCCCCGTGCCCTCCAAATACCTGTCAGGTGTAGACTCCCTGTACTCAATAGTGCAGATGCCAGCTGGAGTTCCCGTAGCCACGGTGGCCATAGGCAACTCCACGAACGCAGGCCTTTTAGCCCTCAGGATCCTGTCGGTGAAGTATCCTGAGATAGCTAAGAAACTCAGTGATTACAGCGAAAAATTAAAGGAGAAGGTCCTGAACATGAGGATAGAGGGATGAGAGTAGGAATACTGGGGGGAGGCCAGCTCGGCTGGATGACCATCTTGGAAGGCAGGAAGATCGGCCTGGAGTTTCTGGTCCTCGACTCCAATCCAAGATCTCCGGCTTCCAGGATCGCCGACAGGTGGTTTCCGCCCGAGGACGTGGGCGAGTTCCTATCTTTGGCCGATGTGGTTACCGCCGAGTTCGAGCACATACCTGAGGATATACTCAGCCAGGCGTCCTATAAGATGAAGCCCTCCGCCGAGGTTCTCCTTATGAAGAGGAGCAGGATAGAGGAGAAGAGGACCCTCCTAAAGCTCGGATACCCTCTTCCCAGGTTCCTCTGGGGTGATAGAGAGGTTCTCGGGGATCTGGTCAGGACCTTAGGCCTTCCCGCCGTGGTCAAGGCGGAGAGGCAGGGCTACGACGGCAAGGGCCAGTACAGGGTCGGTTCCGAAGAGGACCTATCGAGGATAGTGTCCAACCACCCTCCGGAGGAGAGGTTCGTGGTCGAGGAGTTCGTGAGTTTTGAGAGGGAGGTGTCCCTGATAGGCGTTAGGGACGATCTCGGAAGGGTCAAGGTCTTTCCCCTTACCGAAAACTACCACAAAGAGGGCATCCTCCTTTACAACAGGACTACCCACCTTCCCGAGGTTGAGAAGGAGGCGGCCTCTATTACATGTAGCCTTATGGAGGACCTCAAGGTAGTGGGCCTCTTAGCTGTTGAGTTCTTCGTAACCGGGAACGGTAGGATCCTGATAAACGAGATAGCCCCAAGGCCTCACAACACAGGCCACTACACCCTCGACGGGACCTACACCTCCCAGTTCGAGAACCTGGTGAGGGCTATATGCGGCCTCCCACTGGGTTCAACCCATCTAAAGTCTCCCTCGGGCATGGTTAACATACTCGGGATGGACATGGAGGATCTGAACCTGAGTGATATATTGAGCGTAGAGGGTGCTAAGGTTTACTGGTACGGTAAGGAGAAACGCCCACGGAGAAAGATGGGCCATGTGAACTTAGTGGGCAGATCAGAACACGAGGTCAGATCTAAGCTGGACAAGGTCATAGATCTCATCTACTCTGAAGAGATCAAGATCCCATGAGAAGAGCCTTAGAGATCCTGAAGGGAGTGATCCCAAAGGTGAGGGAACACGTCCAGAGGAGGATGGAGGAGTTCGACCGTCTGGGCAGGGAAGGGGTGACCCACTTTGACTTCAGACCTTTTCTGGATATAGACTACGAGGCGGACACCTTCTCCGAGCTATGCTTCTGCATACTCACAGCCAACTCCTCAGCCAGCATGGGCATAAAGATCCAGGCCGCCGTAGGCACGGAAGGTTTCAGAAGCATGTCGGTGGAGGAACTCACAAGCATAATAGCTAAGTACGGTCACAGATTCCCCGACCAGAGGGCGGAGAGGATAGTCGATCTCAGGAGTAGGTGGGAGGAGATAAAAGGCCTCTTGGACCAGGAGCGGGACCCTCACAAACTCAGAAAGCTGATCGCCGAACCTGGATCCAAACACAAGATAAAGGGTTTTGGTTACAAGGAGGCTTCCCACTTTCTCAGAAACATAGGTTTCAAAGATGTCGCCATACTGGACAGGCACGTTTACAGGTTCATGGTGGACACGGGTCTGTTTCCAGAGGTGAAGACCATGACACCTAAGAGGTATATGGAGGCTGAAAGGATACTTTCGGAGATATGCAGGCGTTTAGGTATAACCCAGGCCGAGCTTGACCTCTACATATGGTATGTGAGAACCAAAAAGATTCTAAAATAATTGACAGAACTCATATGAGTGTGAAGAAAAGCACTGTTAGAATTTTATAAAACCGTGCCGGAGGTGATGGAATGGAATTCAGACACGTATTCATATGCGTAAACCAGAGACCCCCAGGACACCCCCAAGGTTCCTGTGCGGAGAAGGGAAGCAGAGACCTCTACCAGGTGTTTATGGAGAAACTCCAGGGAGACCCTGAACTCTTCATGAGCGTTATGGTTACACCTACGGGCTGTCTTGGTCCGTGCATGATGGGTCCCACTATAGTTGTCTATCCGGACGCTGTATGGTACGGGAACGTTAAAAGTGAAGACGTTGATGAGATAATAAAGGAACATCTTAAAGGGGGAAAGCCTGTCGAGAGACTCGTGGTGGGGAGAGGAAAACCTCCCGGGATGTTCTAACCCTGCCCCGGCACACCCGCCTCCTCAAACTCTATCTCCAACCTCTCGTGGGGTATTATGGTGGTTATAGCGTGTTTGTAAACCAGGGTCTGTTGCCTACCGTCCTCGAGCAGTATGGTGAACATATCGAAGGACCTTATCTTACCCTGGAGCCTTACCCCGTTAACTAAGTAAATGGAAACCTTGACCCTTCTCTTCCTGGCGGTGTTCAAAAAGCTCTCCTGTAGTCTGTAAGGCATCTGCTTACCTCCTTATTATCATCTTTTCTGTAATATCATATAGCTTTTTCGCCAGTTCTTCATAGCGAGAGCTGTTCTCCAGGTTCTCAAGCAGGTAACCGGGAAACACACCCACCCCAAAGTAGGACCCTATCATGGAACCAACCAGGAAACCCACTGCGTCCGTGTCACCACCGAAGTCTCCGTAGGAGTTCACACCCCACCAGAAACCTTCTAAGGGTGTTTCTATGTTTGATAGAAATATAAAAAGTGCCAACGGAAGGGCCTCAAAGACAAAACTCCCGTTACCGATCTCCCTTATCGCCCTGTCCAGGCCCGCACCCTCGTAGATAAGTCTCTGGACTTTCTCAAGGTACCTTCTGTGGATGTCTTTGGACACGTACCTCTTGAGAGCGTTCAGGAAGCTTATCCTCTCCTCCAGGAACCTCAGGTCGAACTCCTCGGAGACGAGGTAGGCTATGCAGGCACCTAAAACCGCCGCACCGTCAGAAACGGCGTCGCTTCTGTGTGTCAGCATACACACGACCTTAGACCCCTCCGAGGCAAGGTCCGGACTGTAGTAGTGGAAAAGTCCCATAACCACACTTCTTAAGATCCCCTCCACCGAGGATGACCTTATACCGTGGACCGCTGGGTCTTCTCCTGCGGACAGGACCTCAAGAGAAGCTATCAGACCGGGATCGGGGTATCTGTGGCTGGCTTCGTCCCTGTACCATTCTATAAGCCTGCTCAGGAAATCCCTTATATCCAGGCTGCCTTTGATCACCAGGCTCTCAAGGAGTATCCTCATCACAGTAGTTTCGTCCGACGTCTCCTCAGGGAGCTGTCCGTAGGCTGGGCTTGAAGGGTGGGGTGGGACAAAACCCTCGATCCTGCCGCCGTAAAACTCGTAAACTTGTTCCTCCACAACGTCCTCCACGCTCTTACCTATTGCGTCCCCGAGGGCAGATCCGAGTATGGATCCCACGAACTTCTCCTCTATAGGTTTCATAAACTTTATTTTATGCTATGGTGATCGGCCTTATGTCTTTACTCGTCGTAGCTTCACTCCTGTGGGGTGTAGAGAGGGTCTTTCTTCTCATGGGAACCTATACGGTCATAGACCTCCCCGATGAGAGGAAGGTCTATCAGACCTACATGTTCCTAAGATCCGTAGAGGAAAAGATCTCAACCTTCATAGACAGTTCTGAGGTCTCAGCTATAAACAGATCCTCAGGTAAGGGACCTGTCAGCGTGTCCGAGTACACCCTGGAGGTTATAGCCGATGCATTGGTAGCAAAGGAGAAGACCTACGGCTACTTTGATATCACCTTAGGATCTGGAGGGAGCGATCTGAGGATATACGGAGGTAAGGTCTATGCGGGTAGGGATGTGAGGATAGACCTGGGAGGTATAGGTAAGGGGTACGCTGTGGAGAAGGGTTACGAACATGCCAGAACTGAGTGGGGCTTCATAGCTATAGCCGGGGACATGAAGGTCTGGGGCCACAGACGGGTCCTTGCGGTAAGGGACCCTCTTGAGGGCGGGTCTTTACTCCAGATGGTGAACGCACGTGACCTTTGCCTTTCAACCTCAGGAAACTACATAAAGGAACACATAAGGCAGGAGGACCCTGACCTTGTCCAGATAACCGTTGTGTATCCCAACTGCACCTTCGCCGATGCATATGCTACAGCCCTGTTCGCCATGCCGAGGGATCTTAGGAGGAGGTTCTACAGAGAAAATCCGGACGTAGGATCCCTCGAGGTGTTCAGGGACGGGTCCCTGTACTTTAATCCAGCCTTCTTCAGATACTTTGAGGCAGTTTACATAAAAAAGAAATCCAATCTCAAAAAATAGTCTGTGTATCTTGTATGTTTGATAATAGCTGATCCAAATCATAGATTTTAGGTATTGAGATTTGATTTCATTTTCTATAACAACTCAGGAGGTAAGGTGGGATGAGGAAGCTGGTTACAGGTGCCCTGCTGCTCTCCTCAGCTGTTCTGGCTCAGCCTGAGAACGAGATCGAGAGGATCAAGGAGGAGGTGGAGGTCCTGAAGGAGGAAATAAGGAGGCTGAGGCTCGAGATAGCTGCTCCCGAGATAACCGAGTACAGGAGCTACACAGGACTCGGTCCCGCAGCTTCGAAGGCCCTCTTCAACCCGAAGGGTGTCTCCATAGGCGGTTACGGTGAGATATGGTTCACCAACATACCCCAGACAGGGGAGAACTTCGAGGCGGACCTCTTCAGGTTCATAACCTACCTCGGTTACGCCTTCACAGATAAGCTCAAGTTCAACTCGGAGATCGAGATCGAGCACGCGAAGGTGGAAGGTGGTGAGGAAGGAGGAGAGGTCGCCATAGAGTTCGCCTTCCTCGACTACAGGGTGAACAGGTATCTGGGTCTGAGGGGCGGTATGGTCCTCATACCCTTGGGTATCACCAACGAGTACCACGAGCCACCCACCTACTTCAGCGTCCGCCAGCCCTACCTGGAGAAGAAGATCTTTCCCTTCACCTGGAGGGAGAACGGTATAGGTTTCTAC
>WFOY01000252.1 GCA_015487835.1 Aquificaceae bacterium | reverse complement strand
CCATATTCCTCTACGCCTTCAAGGAGCGTGAGAAGATAATGGACATACTGGAGGGTATAACGGGTGCCAGGCTTACGATCTCCTACCCGAGGATAGGCGGCGTTAGGATGGACCTACCCGAGGGTGCCCTCGAGGTCATAAAGGCCTTCATAAAGAGGTTCCCTAAAGAACTCTCTGACTGGGAGAGGATCCTGACCAGAAACAGGATCTGGCTGAGAAGGAACAAGGAGGTGGGAATCCTAACCCCTGAGGAAGCCTACTACTACGGCGTTACGGGACCTGTCATAAGGGGTTCTGGGATCCCTTACGACATAAGGAAGTTTGAACCTTACGACGCTTACCCAGAGGTGGAGTTCGACGTACCTGTCGGTGAGATAGGTGACTGCTACGACAGGTATCTGGTCCGTATTGAGGAGATGAGGCAAAGCGTTAGGATCATAGACCAGTGTGTGGCAAAGCTTGAGAAGATGCCCAAGGACGCCCCCTTCTTCGCTGAAGTTCCAAAGGACATGAAGATAAAGCTCACCTTGGACGGCATAGGTCTCAAGGTGCCCGTGGGTGAGATCTACTCCTCAGGGGAAAACCCAAGGGGAGAGCTGGGCTTTTACGTTCTGTCCACAGGAGGGACCAAACCTTACAGGGTGAAGATAAGACCTCCCTCCTACTACAACCTCTGTGCCTACCCCTATCTGATGAAGAACAGGGTTATAGCGGATGCGGTAACCGTTCTCGCAAGCATAGATCCTGTGGTGGGAGAGACGGACAGGTAGGAGGTCGTCATGGAGAGCCTGTGGGTGGATATAGCGGTCGCCATCGTGAAGATACTTGTGATCCTGG
This sequence comes from Aquificaceae bacterium, assembly GCA_015487835.1. Lineage (GTDB taxonomy): Bacteria > Aquificota > Aquificia > Aquificales > Aquificaceae > Hydrogenivirga. The sequence continues at coordinate 5,735 of WFOY01000252.1, read as the reverse complement.
GTGTGGCCCTCGGCGTGGGGGCTTACCTAACCTGGGTGGAGAGGAAGGTGGCCGCCCACATCCAGAGAAGACCAGGCCCTATGGTGGTCGGTTGGCACGGACTCCTCCAGCCCATAGCGGACGGCCTCAAGCTGATCACCAAGGAGGACCTCTTCCCCAGGTACGGAAACAGGTTCCTCTACAATCTGGCTTTGGTTCTCGCCCTAGTCCCGGCGACCCTCGTCTTTGCGGTCATCCCCTTCGGGCCTGAGTTTGAGGTGTTTGGCTACAAAGTGAAGCCGATCCTCACCGACGTTAACGTGGGGATACTCCTCGTCTTTGGTCTCGGATCGCTGGCTGTGTACGCTATAGCTCTCGCCGGCTGGGCCTCCAACTCCAAGTATCCCCTGATAGGGTCTATGAGGAAGGCGGGGATAATAATCTCCTACGAGGTGGCGATAACCTTTGCGGTTATGGGCCCTCTCATACTCGCTGGAACGCTCTCAACCTACAAAATAGTTCAGAACCAGATAGACCAGGGCCTTTGGTACGTGTGGGTCCAGCCGATCGCCTTCGTTGTGTATATGTTCTCCCTCCTTGCTGAGACGGGAAGGGTCCCCTTCGACATCCAGGAGGCGGAGGCGGAGCTGGTAACAGGCTTCACCGTTGAGTACGGTGGTATGAAGTTCGGTCTCTTCCCACTCGTGGAGTGGTACATAGAGGTCCTGACACTATCGGCTATAGGTGTGGTCCTGTTCCTCGGTGGGTGGTCACCTCTCAACATCCCGTTCGTTGGCTTCGTAGATCCCCTCTTCTTCCTCGGTCCCCTCTCACCTTACGTGTGGTTTCTTCTAAAGGTAACCGCCCTGTTCCTGTTTATTCTCTGGCTACACTGGACCCTCCCCAGGTACAGGATAGACCAGATAACGGAGATAGCCTGGAAGGTAATGCTCCCCTTAGCTCTTATCAACATAGTGATCACGTCACTCATTGCTCCCTTCGTATGGGAGTAAATTCTGTTAGAATATCTATCGCCTTTTGGAGGTAGCGCTATGGTGAAGCGTATGGTTATGAAGCCCCTGAGCTGGATAGAGAGGGCCCTTTTCATAGATTTCATAAAAGGCCTCTCGGTGACCATAAGACACGCCTTCAGCAAAACCATAACCACCCACTACCCCTACGAGAAGCTGACCCCTCCCAAGAGGTTCAGGGGTTTCTTCGGCCACAAGGTGGTGGACGGGAACGAGCCCCAGCCCGCCTTCGACGAGTGGGTGGAGAGGTTCAACATCCAGGTGGAGTACGGGAAAAGCCGCTGTGTGGTCTGTCTGCTCTGCAAGAGGGCCTGTCCCGTTCCCCAGCTCTTCGAGATAGAGGGGAAGAAGCTCGATAACGGGAAAAGGGTCGTTAGCGTCTTCAACATGAACCTTATGCTCTGCACCTTCTGCGGGTTCTGCGTGGACGCCTGCCCTGTGGACTGCCTCTTCCAGAGTGACATACACGAGACGGCGAGCTACACGAGGAGGGACTCCATCCTGGATCTTGAGACCTTAGAAAAGATAGGTAGGGACTGGCAGATCAGGAGGGAACATGAACCCGACAGGATATGGATAGACGACGACCACAGGAATAAGCTCTGGTACGAGAACGACCTCAAACTCCCCGAACCTAAGGTGAGGGGCAGGCACGAATGGTGAGGTTCCTGATATTCCTGCTGTTCTCGGCCTGGGCCATAGTCTCCGCTGTGGGTGTTGTTACCTTCGCAAACCCTATATACGTGATCCTCTGGCTCCTCTCCTGCCTGATAGCGATAGCGGGGATCTTCTTCGTAGCGGGAGCGGAGCTGGTGGGGGCCCTCCAGCTTCTCATATACGCTGTCGCCATAGCCGTTTTCTACGTGTTCGTTCTCACGGCAGTTCCCTGGGAGAAGGCGGTCAAGAAGGACTCCCACTACAGGACGGAGGGCATCCTGTCCCTGCCCGTGGTCTTGCTCCTCTACCTTGAGATGATCATTGTCTTTCTGCTCGGTGTCGTTGCCTCCCCGGAGGGCAAGTTTAGGGAAGCTATGGCCAAGATAGGAAACGCCGAGGTGGTGGGGTCCGTTCTCTTCACGAAGTACTTCTTCGCCTTTGAGGTTGTGTCCCTCGTCCTGCTGATAGGTATGATAGGTGCGGTCCTTATAGGGAGGAAGGAGAGCCAGACCTATGAAGACGATACCGGTTGAGGCCTACTTCGTGGTGAGCATGATCCTGTTCGGGCTGGGGATTCTCGGCCTCGTAGTTCGCAGAAATCTTATAACCGTCCTCATGAGCCTCGAGGTCGCCCTGAACGCTGTGAATGTAGCGTTCGTGGGTGCTGACGCCCACATGGGCCTTGTGGAAGGGCAGATATTCGCCCTGTTTATAATAGCCCTTGCTGCTGTGGAGGCTGCCGTAGGACTCGGTATAATAATTGCCATCTTCAGGTACAGATATGTGGAGTCAACGGACGAGATCACTGACATGAGAGGTTGATATGGAAGGCTTGTTAGTACTTATCAGCCCGCTTACTGCCTTTTTGGTGTTAGGGCTGTTTGGTAGGAGGATAGGGGACTTAGGGAGCGGGATAATAACAGCAGTAGCAGGATTTTTGTCCTTTATCTTTTCCTTAGCAGTCATCCCAAGAGCACTTGAGGAACCCTTCCAGATAAAGGTTTACGAGTTCATAACAGTAGGGGAGTACACCCTGGAAGTAGGCTTTTACTTTGACGCCCTTTCAACGATAACCTCCGCAGTGGTGACCCTGGTGGCGAGCCTCATATTCATCTACTCCATAGGCTACATGAGGCACCACTTTGGGAGGTGGACCTACAAGTTTTACACCTATCTGAACCTCTTTTTGTTTTCCATGCTGCTAATAGTTTTGTCAGACAATCTTCTTGGCATATTCTTTGGTTGGGAAGGAGTAGGGCTAGCCTCATACCTGCTGATAGGGTACTACCACGAACAGAAGAAGGCAACGGACTCAGCTCTGGAAGCCTTCGTAATGAACAGGATAGGGGACTGGCTCTTTGTGTTTGGGATAATAACAGTCTTTCTCATATACAGGAGTTTAGACATAGTAGAGATATTCGAGAGAGTCGATACAGCAGAGAGCAGCCTAATAGGCCTTGCGACCCTTCTGCTGTTTGGGGGAGCAGTAGGAAAGTCAGGGCAGGTACCCCTCCACACCTGGCTACCCAACGCCATGGCGGGGCCCACACCAGTATCGGCCCTCCTTCACGCAGCCACCATGGTAGCAGCAGGGGTGTACATGGTAGCTAGGCTCTACCCCCTCTTTGAAGCAGCCCCCCAGACACTGAAGGTGATAGTAGTAATAGGGAGCCTCACAGCCCTATTTGCAGCCTTAGCAGCCACATCCCACACAGACATAAAGAAGATAATAGCCTTTTCCACCATGAGCCAGTTAGGGTACATGTACATAGGATTAGGAGTAGGTGACAGAGAAGGGGCGATGTTTCACCTTAGCACCCACGCCTTTTACAAAGCCTTACTGTTTTTATCAGCGGGTTCAGTGATAACAGCCTTTCACCACAAGGAGTACGACATATACAGCTTTGGGGGTTTGAGGAGGTACATGCCGATAACCTATGCGAGCTTTGTGGTGGGGGCCTTAGCATTAGCAGGGATATTTCCCCTGTCAGGGTTTTGGTCCAAGGACAGGCTGATAGGGAGCTACTTTGAGTGGAGTTTTGCGGTAGGGGTTTTAGGGGTGGTTGTGACCTTTGTAACAGCGTACTACATATTCAGGGAAGGATTTGTAGTGTTTCATAGGGAGAAGGAGTACAAGGAGGAGGTGAAGGAGGTAGGGGGAGTGATGACAGTACCGATGGTAGTTCTTGGGGTAATGAGCATACTGGTAGGGTTATTGGAGGGGTGGTATATGGGGGTGATGGGGGGTAGGAGTGGTGGGATACATGTGGAGCTTGCGGTGATAACGGTTGTTGTGGGGCTAGTGGGTATAGGAGTAGCGTATTTGGTGTATGTGAGGGGTGTGATAGACCCTAAGGTAGGTTATGAGGCGTTGAGGGGGATACACACAACGTTTAGGGAGCAGTTCTTTACTGAGAGGTTCTACCACAAAATACTCGCTTGGGGGTACTTAAGCTACTCTAAGATACTCTACACGGTGGGGGAGAGGCAGCTGATCGACGGTGTGGTCAACGGGGTGGCCTACATAACCCAGTCGGTGGGGCAGGGCATAAGGTTCCTCCAGGGAGGAAAGCTCAACTGGTACGCGGTCGCACTCTCCGCAGGTTTTGGTCTGCTCGTAGTCCTTATGTTAGCACTCACGGTGGAGGGGATCTGATATGGAACATCTCGTCAGCCTGATAATATTCCTCCCTCTCATAACGGCGGGAGCCGTGGCCCTCGTGAGACAGGAGACCTTCGCCAAGGTGGCCTCGGTGGCCGTATCCGGTCTTGTGCTGGTCCTCTCCCTTTTTCTGTTTGTGAGCTTTGATTTCAGCAGGGGCGGTTTCCAGTACGTGACCAAGGTAGAGTGGATACCTAACCTGGGCATATCTTACCACCTTGGTGTTGACGGTATGTCCATATCCCTGATAGTTATGACCGCTCTTTTGTTCTTTGCCGTCTTCGTCTGGTCCTGGAGGATAGAGGACAGGCCTGTTCTGTACACGGCCCTCTTTCTGATGCTGGAGACGGCCTGCTTGGGTGTGTTCTCAGCCCTCGACTTCTTCCTCTTCTACATATTCTGGGAGGGGATGCTTATCCCCATGTACTTCATAATCGGTTTCTGGGGTCACGAGAGGAAGGTCTATGCAGCCAACAAGTTCTTCCTGTACACCTTCTTCGGTAGCCTCTTCCTGCTCCTTGGGTTCGCGGCGGTGATAATCTACGGTTACGTGGAGACGGGCAGGATCACCTTCGATTACATGGAACACCTCCAGATGGGCTACCCCGTGTGGCTCCAGAAGGTGGCCTTCCTGCTCTTTGGTCTTGGGTTCGCGGTAAAGATACCCATGTGGCCGGTCCACACCTGGCTACCCGATGCCCACGTTGAGGCACCCACAGCGGGTTCGGTGATCCTGGCTGGCGTTCTCCTCAAGATGGGTACTTACGGGTTCGTCAGGTTCTCACTGCCTCTCTTCCCGGAAGCCTCCGAGTTCTTCATACCCCTGATATTCGTCCTTAGCATAATCGCTATAATCTACGCGGCCATGATGGCGATAGCCCAGACACACATAAAGAGACTCATAGCCTACTCCTCCATCTCCCACATGGGTATAGTTACCCTCGGCACCTTCGCCATGGACAAGGACGCCCTCAACGGGGCCATATACATGATGATCGCCCACGGTCTCTCCTCGGCAGCCCTGTTCTTCGCCGCGGGCTTTATATACGACAGGATCCACTCTTACAACATGGACGACCTGGGAGGTCTGGCGAGGTACATACCGAACTTCGCAACCGTTTTCATGATATCCGGTCTCGCGAGCATAGGTCTCCCAGGACTTGCAGGCTTCATAGCTGAGTTCCTGGTCCTCCTAGGGACCTTCAAGGCCCATCCTGTCTGGGCCTTCATAGCTGGGACAGGCATGATACTGGGGGCGGCTTACTTCCTCTACATGTACAAGAAGACCATGCTCGAGGAGGAGACCATAACCGATGACAGGAGGGCCAAGTGGAAAACCATTAAAGACTTGGAGGTCCACCACTTCATACCCTTCGTGACCATACTCGCGGTGGCCTTCATAATGG
>WFOY01000251.1 GCA_015487835.1 Aquificaceae bacterium | reverse complement strand
GAGGAGCTGCTGAGACCTCCCCTCGGTCTTATCCTAAGGCACATGAGGGCCATACCGATAAGAAGGGGTGCTGGGGATGTGGAGACGCTAAAGAGGGTCCTCGAGATCCTCAAAAAGGGCTGTAGCGTCTGCATATTCCCAGAGGGCACGAGAGCGAAGCCAGGGGAGTTCCTGAGACCCAAGTCTGGTGTCGGGCTTCTCGCCGTGAGGACAGGTTCCCCAGTGGTTCCAGTGCGCATAGAGGGGACGGACAGGGTATTCCCGAAGGGATCCAAGATCCCAAAACCTGGAAACCCGATAAGGGTGATGATAGGGAAACCCAAGGTTTACTCAGGGGAGGAGAGCTTAAAGACTTACAGACGCGTGGCGGAGGAGATAATGGAGGAGATCAGGAACCTGACATGGACTCCTCCTCGTCCTTCATGAGCTTGTAGACTATAGCGTCGGTGAGTGCTATCCACGAGGCCTCTATCACGTTCTCAGAGACACCGACCGTCCCCCACTTCCTCTTACCATCGGTGGACTCTATCAGAACCCTGACCTTTGCAGAGGTCCCCGCGGACTCGTTTATGATCCTAACCTTGTAGTCTATTAGCTGCATCTCTTTTAGGTTCGGGTAGAACTCCTCGAGGGCCTTCCTAAGGGCCCTGTCCAAGGCGTTCACGGGACCGTTCCCGAGGGCCGCCGTGTGCTCCCTCGCCCCCTCCACCGATAGTCTTACCGTTGCCTCGGACGTTGGCATCTCATCTATCCTGCGCTTCGCTATGAGTATCCTGTAGGCCTCGAAGTCGAAGTAGTCCTTGGCGAGACCGAAGTGCCTCTTACAGAGGAGCTCAAGGGAGGCCTCTGCCGCTTCAAAGTGGTAGCCTTCCTTCTCAAGATCTTTTATCTTCTCCACGAGCTTCCTGAGTTCTGGTGACCTCTCGTCCACCTCTATGCCGAACTCCCTCAGCTTGTAGATCAGGTTGCTCCTACCCGCCAGGTCCGATACCGTTATCTTCCTCCTGTTCCCGACAACTTCTGGGTCTATGTGCTCGTAAGTCCTCCTCTGCTTCATCACAGCGGAGGCGTGAACACCCCCCTTGTGGGCGAAGGCGCTCTCACCTACGTAGGGCATGTTCCTTGGCAGGGGCATGTTGGAGAGCTCGGCTACGAAGTGGGCCAGCTCGGTGAGCTTCTTCAGGTTCTCCTCTGGAACCACGCTGAAACCGAGCTTGAGCTGGAGGTTGGGTATTATCGAACAGAGGTTGGCGTTACCCGTCCTCTCCCCTATGCCGTTTATTGTCCCGTGGACCTGCCTCGCACCAGCGAGGACCGCCATTATGGAGTTGGCGACCGCCGTCTCCGAGTCGTTGTGGGCGTGGATCCCTATCTTCACGTCTGGGAACTTCTCCTTTACAACCTTGGTTATCTCGTGGACCTCGTGGGGCAGCCTGCCCCCGTTTGTGTCGCAGAGGACTATCCAGTCTGCACCTCCCCTCACAGCGGCCTCGAGGACAGCCAGGGCGTAATCTGGGTCGGACCTGTAGCCGTCGAAGAAGTGCTCAGCGTCGAATATCACCTCCTCCGCGTACTTCTTCAGGAACTCCACCGTCTCGTAAACCATGTCCAGGTTTTCTTCCAGAGACGTCCTTAAGGCCTCCCTCACGTGGAGGTCCCAGCTCTTGCCGAAGATCGTGATAACAGGCGTGCCAGCCTTCACGAGGGCCTCCACCTGCTTGTCCTCCCTCACCTTCGTGTTGGGCTTTCTGGTGGACCCGAAGGCGACGATCTTGGCGTGGTTGAACCTCATCTTCTTGACCTTTTGGAAGAAGAGGTTGTCCTTTGGGTTCGCGTAGGGCCAGCCCCCCTCTATGTAGTCTATGCCGAACTCGTCCAGCTTCTCCGCTATCCTTATCTTGTCCTCTATGGAGAAGTTTACACCCTCGGCCTGGGAACCGTCTCTCAGCGTCGTGTCGTAGATGAAGACCTTTTCCATGAGTTTAAATAATAGACACTCCTCAGCACCTTTCAATCAGAAGCTCAAGGGCCCTGATCAAAAAGACCATGTCGTCGGGGTTGTGGTAGCTGGGGTCTATCTTCAGGTCTCTCAGTATCTCAAGGGCACGTTCTCTTTCTCCCAGCTTCGCCAAGGTGTAGGCGAGGACAGAGTAAGATACCCAGCTGTGGTCCGCCCTTAAGGAGGCGACCTTCAGGGCCTCCCTCTCCCTTCCAGACTCGAGGAGAGCCAGGGAAAGCAGGGCCACGTCCATACCGAAGTTCGGCGTCCCCCTTTTTCCCGACCTAACGTCGTAGAACCTGTACAGCCTGTTTTTATCTAAGAGGCTACTCAGTATGTAACCAACGCATCTCTCCACCCTTCTCCTCACCCTCGGGTCCCCAGAGACGTCACCGAACCTTAGGAGGCTGAGGATCGTCCTGCTGTTGTCCTCCACTATGATCGCCGTGTCTGGAGGCGGGGGTTTTTTCCTCTTCTCGGGAGGCAGGTTGTAGTACTCAGGGTCGGATACCTGGGCGTTCAGGTAGCAACCCGAACCCTTGTGGAGTAGGTACCTCTCCATGTACTCGAAGGTCCTTATGGCCGCCCTCAGGTACCTCTCCTCCCCTGTCCTTCTGAAGGCCTCCACGAGGGCACCTATCATCTGGCCGTTCACCCTCAGGGACTTGGAAGTCTCGAAGTAAAACTCGAAGGCCCTCGACCTATCGTAGAAGTTGAAGAAACCTCCGTCCACCCTATCGAAGAGGTACTCTATGTCCTTGTCCAGGGAGAAGAGGGCCTCGTCCAGAAGGTATCCCCTCTCGATCAGGTAGGTGTAGGTGAGGGGTGTCGGCCACTTGAAGATGGCACCCTCCTCGGAGGGGGAAGAGAAGCCTCCGAAGGCTGGGTCGAACCTAACCCTTAGATCCTCAAGGAAGCTGGCCTTCAACCTCCTGCAGGTTTCCAAGCTGATCCTCCCCAGGGGAACAAGACCCTCCTCCCTGACG
>WFOY01000250.1 GCA_015487835.1 Aquificaceae bacterium | reverse complement strand
CTGTAAACCCTCTCTATGAAGGCTGGTGAGAGCATAAGGGTTATGAGGAAGGCAAGGAGTATGGCCGTGAAGGACCTGAAGGTTATGTACTTGAAAACGTTGAAGGCGAAGAAGTAATCCCTTAAGAGGAGGGCAAGGTCGTAAACCATACCTCAGCACCTGTTCCTGCTAAGGAGTCTGTCGAGGATTATGGCGGCCGCGTTCCTCACAGATAGGTGGTTCCAGTCTCCCGCCCCGTAGATGGGTTCGAGTATGTAATCGAAGGTCTTCATGAGGTCGGGTGGTATGCCGTAGCCTGTGCCGAAGAGGATCAGGAAATCCCTGTCCTTCCTCTCTATCATCTCCCTCAGATCCCCGTAGCTGATAGTATCGGGGTACTTCCTGGCATCGGTCCCAACGATCAGAGGTCTCCTGCCCCTTTCCTCCTTTATCTCCTCCACCACCTCGTCGAGAGTGTATTTTAACCTCACCAGCTGGACCACCTCGTATCTGGTCGGGTTGGCCTCCCTTCCCTCCTCAGATAGCCAGTAGTTTATCTGTCTTTCTATCACGAGTCTCTGGGCGTCCACGGGCTGGACTATATAGAACCTGTTTATCTCGTAGGCCCTCGCCGGCCGGGCTATGTCGTGGAGGTCCATGGTGGTAAAGGAGGTGACTATTATCCGCCCCTCCTTGTCCATGGCTGGGTAGTGAAGCAGAGCTATGAAAACGTTGTCGTATTTCATTTTTATCTGGTGAGCCGGCCGGGGGTCGAACCCGGGACCCACGGCTTAAAAGGCCGTTGCTCTACCAGCTGAGCTACCGGCTCTCCTGGGAGTACCTCTGGTGGAGCCGACGGGACTCGAACCCGTGACCTCCGACATGCCATATCGGCGCTCTCCCAGCTGAGCTACGGCCCCTACCAGAGGCGAGGATAAATTTTATACCAGCTTGCGACCCCTTTCAACTCCCTTGGATCTGTTCTTGGATATCGGGATGTGGAGGCGGAACTTTAGGGACTCCCTTCTCCTTCGCCTCTCCTCCTTAAGCCTGGTTAGGGCCTCCGACCTCATTATCTCTATAAGGTCCTTCACACCCATACTGAGTTATTAATCTATCCTCTCGAAGCTGTGGTGACAATAAGGACAGACCTTAGCCCTCCTGTGGATCTCCTCCCAGCACATGGGACACCTCTTCTTTCCCTTGAGCAGAAGGGCCACGTTAAGGTTGAATAGGTGCTTCACCATGAGAACGATCAGGAACACGGAGAGGACCACGACCCAGGCCCTAAGGGCTACCATAGGGTCTTGCTTCTTCACCCAGAAGTAGGTGGCTCCCACAGAGGCGACCCAGAAGGAGATCCTCCTGTCGAGAAAGACGTTCGCTATCACGAAGATCACTGCCACCCACAGGAAGAACTGGACGATAGGTTCGCTCACAAGTTTGAGGAGGTTGTTCAGGACCTCCATCCTAATATCTTACAGCCACAAAGGATCTGAAGAGGGTGTGAAGGATCCGGGCTGCTAAGGTGGACACGGTGAAGGCTACAAGACCTGCACCACCGAAGGCCAGGGCTACACCGATCGTAACCAAGGACAGGAGCGAGAACCTCACCCAGAAGGACAGGATCAGCACCCTCCTGGGGAAACGAACTGACTGTTGGTATATGTGTTCGTTGTAAAGGACACCTGTTACAAGACCTATGAGAACTGGTAGGGCCTGATCCACGGTTTATATAATTTTATCCGTATGGCTAATCTGATGACCCTCTTCAGGTTGATTATAACCTTCCCAACGGTGGTCGCTATCCTGAGGGGCGACCTCTCAATAGCGCTGGTCCTTGCCTTCCTGGGATCCGTCTCGGATGCGATGGACGGTCTCTTCGCCAGGAAGAACGGCAGGCCCAACGGTATAGGGAAGATACTGGACCCTTACGTGGATAAGGTGTTCGCCCTCTCCATACTTGTGGCCTTGGTGGCCACAGGGATGGTTTCACCGATCCCTGTCGTCCTCCTACTGTTCAGGGACCTCAGCGTGTCCTTCCTAAGGACCGTTGCCGCTGTTCAGGGGGTGATCCTGGAGGCCTCCCTTTTAGGTAAGGTTAAGACCTTCCTCGAGTTCACCTCCATAATCGCCGTACTGGGTGGCCTATCGGTGGGGAACGTGCTGCTTTGGTGTGCGGTGCTGGTGTCCTACATGTCCGTTTACGAGTACATAAGGAGTTATCTAAAGGCCTCCTCTGGACTAAATTATCCCTGATGGTCTGTGAGAGGTGCGGGGGCACAGGCTTCGTAACCAGAGAGGACGGGAGGGTAGATCTGTGCGAGTGCAGGTTCTCCCAGGAGAACGTGAACGTGGTCCTGGGAATACCAAAGAGGTTCTGGGACAAGGACCTGGACAACTACATACCCGAGACGGAGGACGAGCAGAACGCCTTCTTCCAGGCCAAGGCTTTCGTGGAGACCTTCGGTGAGGAGGAGGGTGAGAGCATAACCTTCTGGGGGCCCCCTGGGGTGGGGAAGACCCATCTGGCGGTGGGCATCCTGAAGAGGGTCTATAAAGAGAAGGGTGTGAGGGGCTTCTTCTTCGACACGAAGGACCTCATATACAAACTGAAGCTCCTCATAGAGGAGAGGAGGACTGGGCGCACCTTAAAGAGGATCCTGGACCTCCCCCTTATAGTCCTGGATGACCTCGGAAGTGAGAGGCTTTCGGACTGGCAGAGGGAGATAATCTCTTACATAATCTCATACAGATACAACAACCTGAAGAGCACAATAGTTACCACCAACTTTCCCCTGGAGGAGGGGAGAGGATCCAGGTCGAGGCTCTCCGAGAGGATAGACCCTGGCACGGTCTCGAGGATTTACGAGATGGGGAAGGTGGTTTACATAAAGGGCAAGGACAGAAGGAAAGCCGGTGGGTTAAAATTGTGGCATGAAAGAGATAGATAGGTTGGTAAGGAAACACGTAAAGGGAGGTTACGAGTTCGAGGTCTTCGTCCAGAGATCCAAGAAGACCAAGATAGAGGTTTCGGGCGGTGAGGTGGAGAACCTCTCCCTATCCGAAGAGGTAGGCGTGGGGATCAGGGTGCTCAGAGAGAACAGGATCGGTTTCTCCTACACATCCGAGGTGTCCGAGGAGGTCATAAGGGAGACGGTACTGAGGGCTATCGAGATATGCGACCTTCAAAGCCCAGATCCTGGCAACCGCTTCCTGAGGGATCTTAAAATTTCCAGCGTAGAGTCCGTATTTGATAGGGAGGGTGTGGAGACCCCGATCGAGATGAAGGTGGAAACCGCTCTTGGTCTCGAAAGAAGGGCCAGGGACCTGGACCCCAGGATAAAGGGTGTTAGGAAGGCTACGATAACCGAAACCCTAATGGAGGTCGAGGTCCAAAACTCCTACGGGGTTCAGTTCGGTTACCGGGGGACCTTCTACACGTCCATGATAGCGGCCTTAGGCGTTGAATGTGCTGACTCTGCCATGTCCTGGGAGTTCAGAGGATCAAGAAGGTTAAAGGACCTGGACATAGAGGGTATGGTCAGGGACGTGGTTTTCAAGACGGTGTCCCAGCTAAGACCGAAGCCTCTGGAAACGAGGGTTATGCCTGTAGTCCTGTTTAGAGACAGCTCGGCTATGCTGCTGGATGCCTTCAAGGATATGTTTTTAGGAGACTCCCTCGTAAAGGACAAGACGATCCTGAAGGACCGGGTGGGCGAGTCCGTGGGATCTGAACATCTCACCGTGGTGGACGACGGCACCTTGGAAGGCGGTTTCAACACACTACCCTACGATGCGGAGGGTGTCCCCAGGAGGAGAAACGTGGTCGTGGAAAAGGGAGTGTTCAAGGGCTTCCTCCACAGCCTCTATACCGCCACCAGGTCCGGGGAGGATCCGACGGGCAACTCAGGAAGGGAGAGCTTCAGAGTTCAGCCCTCCTCAGATACCACCAACCTGTTCATAGAGAGAGGCAGCGTGCCCTTTGAGGACCTGATCTCTGCGGAGAAGGAGGTCTTCCTGGTCCTCGACCTCATGGGCCTCCACACGGTGGACCCGGTTTCGGGTGAGTTCTCGCTCGGCGCTTCAGGAGTGATCTACAGGAACGGGAAACCTGCCCACGCTGTGAGAGGTGTTACCATAGCAGGCAACATACTCGACCTATGGAATAAAATAGTAATGGTAGGGGAAGACCTTAAGTTCTTCGGCAGCTTGGGGTCCCCCTCTATCCTGGTAAAGGATATAACGGTAGGGGGGAGTTAGGATGAAAAGATTGTTCATATTCTTCCTGTGGCTGTTCCTCCTTGGGTTCGTTCTATCGTCCCTGTATATATCCTTCACCGACTACCTCTACGATAGGGAGGCTAAGATACTTGGGAACGTTACCACCTTCATGGACAGGATGGCGAAGGGCGAGGATAACGTGAGGATCCCCAACCCTGGTTTTTCCGTATTCATATACTCGGACAAGCGGGGGAACAAGATAGTTAGCTCGAACGTAAGGAACCCAGGTGATAGGGGCGCGTTTCTGAATTTGAGCTTCCCCTTGGAGGAAGGAAGGATCTATATGTACGTAAAGAAGGTGGATCTATTGGATTACCTCTTCTTCGTGAGCCAGAACCCCTTCTACACAGGCCTCCTGGTGGCGAGCCTGCTACTCTACATAACGATCTTCTACTTTACCCTGAGGGAGCTCCAGATACCTCAGAGGGTGACGCTAACGGAGGATCTGATAAACAGGCTGAAGGCCCTCAGACTCACCTTGGCTACCCTCAGGGTTATACCGGAGGAAAGCGTGGACGAACTCAAGAGGATAGTTGATAGCATAATTTTCAGACAGAAAGTTAAGAGGTGAGGTGAGGAGACATGAGGGTGCTGATAGTGTCCTTTGACAGGACCCTGACGGACAATTTGAAGGACACGCTCTCGGACCACGAGGTCTTCACCGCCAAGAACAGCGAGGAAGCGATCAAGATGATACCCTCCGATATGGACGTGATCATCTACGATGCCATATCGGGCGCCATCTCCGAGGAGGACATAAACACCCTCTACACGAAGAAGTTTAGCAACTCCAAGTACCTCATACTCTACGACGAGCTCTTCCCTGTGGATCCAAACAACGTGATAGCTCCCAAGAAGATCCTCGTCTCCAGAGACGAAGACCCCAAGGTGATCAAGGAAAAGATGATGGAGGAACCGACCGAGGAGGTGAGGGAGGAAGCCGTTGGGGTCGCAGAACCACCCCAGCCCCAGGAAACCCCTGAGGAGGCTCCTGTCCAGGAGGAACAACCTGTAAAGGAAGAGGTTTCCGTTGAGGCACCCCCACCTGAAGGGGGTAAGGTCCTCGTGGTCTCCTTCGACCAGACGCTTATCGACACCATAAAGGGGGCCATAGGATCCGACCTTGAGGTGACGAGCGTTAAAACGGTCCGCCAGGCCATAGACCAGGGGAAGGACGCCTCGGTGGTGATCTTCGACGCCATATCAGGGATCATCGCCGAGAAGGGGCTCGTGGACATGTCCAAGGACGACACCATGTCCAAAAAACCTTACGTTATCCTAGTTGACGACCTGTTCCCCATAAACGTGGACGCAGTTCCCATCGAGAAGAAGTTTCCCATATCCAGGGATGCCGAACCTTCCCAGCTGAAGAACGTAGTCTTTCAGGCCCTCACACAGGCCGTGGCCGTTGAGGAACCCGTCCAGAGAGTGGAGGAAGTCGAGGAAACTGTCCAGGAGGAGGTCGCCCCCGAGGAGGCCAAGGCTGAGGAGGTTCCCGCTGGAGAGGTCAGCCAGGAAGAACCGGTAGCCCAGGAAACCTTAGAGGAG
>WFOY01000249.1 GCA_015487835.1 Aquificaceae bacterium | reverse complement strand
GTTCCTCACTGTGTTCTCCTTCCCTATAATAGCTGTGTTCGGCCTCCTGTCTCTCCAGAAGGAGGTTTACGCCAACTGGACCGCCCCCGCCCTCTTCGGGGGAACGCTACTTGCCTCCTTCCAGATGGCGAGGAGATCCACCGCCCTCGTTCTGTCACTGGTTCTGGCTGCGCCCCTGTTTCTTGTTCTACACTTCACACCTCTTCTCGACCTCATAGGTCTGAGATCCCTGCTCCCCCCGAATAGGGACCCGGTTAAGGTTATGGTAGGTTGGAGGGACCTCGGGAGGGAGGTGGGATCCGTATACAGCAAGGGGGACCTTATCATATCGGACAGGTACCAGATCGCTGCGGAGCTTGCCTTCTACGTCCCCGGAAACCCGAGGACCTTTGTGTTCCATCGGGGAAGAAGGACCCAGTACTACCTGTGGAGGCACATGTTAAAGCACTACGCCGGTAAGGACGGCCTGTTCGTAACCGAGGGGAACCTTCCGGAGGGTCTTAAAAAAAGCTTCTCTTCCATCGAATTCTTAAAAAGTATGGATGTTTACTGGAGAGGTGAAAGGATAAAGACCTTCTACATCTACAGGCTCAAAGGTTTTCGAGGAGTACTCTATGAGAACCCGAAGGGTTATTAGGGCTCTGATCAGCGTATACCTATGGGGCTTCATCGTTTACCAGTCCACACCCGTTAGGATCGTCCCCTATACGAACTACGCCCCCAGGGACCTCTCTCCCGTCCCCGTTATATACACTTACTCTTACGCCTATGATGTGAGGACGGCCTTCAAGCATCATGCGGGGAGCATAGGCAACTTAATAGAGGCCCTGAGGGATACGCTTACGGACTTCGCCTTCGGGGACTTCCCCGAGGTCATAGCCTACAGGCTCTACCCCATGCCGAAGGAGAACCCCTGCCGGGTGGTGAGTGTGGGAAGCGTAAACCCTATCACCAGGATCATGCACCTCCTATTTGAGATCCTACCGAGCAAGCTGGTCTTCAGGGACTCCGAGGGTGTTATCTCGAGACAGGACCTGCCACCTGCGGAGTGCTACGTGGTGGCCCACAGCCAGAGGGTTCTGGTCTCAACCTTTTTAGGCTTGGACCTCCCGCCCTACTCCATGATACTGAGTTCCGGCAGGAACGTCTTCTTCTCCAGGGAGGTTCTCATAAGGTCCCCGGATCCTGAAGAGGTGTTGAGATCTACGATAGCCCTACTCGAGGACGCTAAGATCACAGCCTTCGCTTACTCGGAGAGGAGCTTCTACCTTCCCGGTGAGGGGACCCACTACAACTTCAGGTACGTGTTTGAGACAGACGTCCGGAACCCCCTCGTATATCTTTACAAGGACGGTGAGGTGTTCGGTATATACACCCAGAACAGGATAAACCTACCCGTGCTGATCGAAGGATCGTACACGGTGATCGTGAGGAGTTACAAGTTTAGAATAAGCGTTCTCTACTTCGGTCTCAGGACGGTGGCCATAGTTCCACCTATAAGGCTGATGTAAAATAGAGCCGATGAGGGCCTTCGTGGGTTTCTTCACCAGCAAGAAGATATACGACCAGGTGGAGAAGATCCAGGACGAGACCAGGAACTTTATAAGGGGCAAGTGGATAGAACCCCAGAACCTCCACATAACCTTCCAGTTCTTGGGGGACATAACCCAGGATCAGGCCGTAAGCGTTATGAAGAACCTCCAGCAGATAGCGGATACCTTCTCCCCCTTCAGGGTCCAGTACAGGTCCCTGGGTGTGTTTCCCGACAGGAAGAGGCCAAGGATCCTCTGGATAGGGGTCTCAAAGGGTGGTAACGTGCTCAGAAAGATAGCCAACAACGTTAGCCAGCTGAACAGAAAGGTGGGTATAAACCCAGACACTAAGCCCTTCCACCCGCACGTGACCATATGCAGGATAAAGGACGTGGACAGGAAGAAGCTCAGCAATCTCATGAACAGGTACAAGAACTCCGTGTTCGGTGAGGACCTGGTTGACAGGGTGGCCCTCGTCTCAAGCTCCTTAACCAGCGTAGGACCTATATACACGATCGTGGAGGAGTTTCCCCTGAGGGGAGGTGGGTCTTGACAACATACAGGGATGCGGGTGTGGATATCGAGAGGGCAAACACCCTCGTTCGCTACATAAAGCGTAAAGTGGAGGAGGCCTTCCCTGGGAGGATACTCACGGGCTTTGGTGGTTTCGCTGGGGGCGTTGACCTAAGAGGTTACAAAGATCCAGTTATACTCTCCTCCGCTGACGGTGTTGGGACCAAGCTAAAGATAGCCCAGGAGATGGGCGTCCACAGAACCGTGGGTATAGACCTGGTGGCCATGAACGTGAACGATGTCGTGACAACGGGTGCCAAACCCTTATTCTTCCTGGATTACATAGCCACGGGGAAAATAGATCAGGATGTCCTCAGGGAAGTTATAGACGGGATAGTGGAGGGCTGCCGTGAGGCTGATGTGGTCCTTGTGGGAGGGGAGACGGCGGAGATGCCGGGCTTTTACCCGGAGGGTGTTTACGACCTTGCCGGCTTCTGCGTAGGTGTCTGTGAGAAGGACAGGATGATAACGGGGAAGGACATAAGACCAGGGGACCTGCTCGTGGGCATAAGGTCCTCCGGCTTCCACAGCAACGGATACTCCCTCATAAGGAAGGTTCTGAAGGACAGGGGTGTAAGGTTAACCGAGGATCTTCCCGACACTGGGATCACCGTGGGGGAGGCGCTCCTCACACCTACCAGGATATACGTGGGTCAGATATTGAAGCTTATGGAAGCTGTGAAGCTGAAGGGGATCGCCCACATAACGGGAGGGGGTATACCCGGTAACCTGGTAAGGATACTGCCAGAAGGGATAAGGGCCGTGGTGGAGAAGGGGTCCATACCTGAGAACCCTCTGTTCAGGTGGATACAGGACCTTGGCGGTGTGCCCGAGGAGGAGATGTTCAGGACCTTCAACATGGGTGTGGGCATGATCCTGGTCGTGTCCGAGGAGGATAAGGAGAGAGCCTTGGAGATCCTGGGAGGAGAGGGTTTTGTCTGCGGATACCTGGAGAGTGGTCCCAGGGAGGTCAGGATAGTTTAGGTCACTTGCACTTCTCGAAGCTG
>WFOY01000248.1 GCA_015487835.1 Aquificaceae bacterium | reverse complement strand
GAACCGGCTGGAACCTCCTCTCTAAGGCGCCGTCCTTCTCTATGTACTTCCTGTACTCGTCGAGGGTGGTCGCACCTATCACCTGGATCTCGCCCCTCGCGAGGGCAGGCTTTAGCATGTTGGAGGCGTCTATGGAACCTTCGGCGGAACCTGCACCCACGAGGGTGTGGATCTCGTCTATGAAGAGGATGACGTTGGGGGCCTTCTCGAGCTCTTTGAGTATGTTCTTCAGCCTCTCCTCGAACTGACCCCTGTACTTGGTTCCGGCCACAAGGGCCGCTAAATCAAGAGCCACAACCCTCTTGTTGAGGAGAGGTTCCGGGACCTCCTTGTTGGCTATCCTCTGGGCGAGGCCCTCAACTATGGCGGTCTTACCGACACCTGGATCTCCGAGGAGAACGGGGTTGTTCTTCCTCCTCCTCACGAGTATCTGGATCACCCTCTCTATCTCACGCTCCCTTCCTATGACAGGGTCGAGCTTTCCTTCCCTTGCCATCTGGGTGAGATCCCTCGAGAACCTGTCGAGGTTGGGGGTGGGGGCGTACTTTACGCTCTCCTGAGGAGGTAGCTCTCCTAAGATCTGGAGGACCTCACGCCTCACCGAGTACTCGTCAAGTCCGAAGCCCCTCAGGATCCTGCCACCGAGTCCTGTCTTCTCACGGACTATGCCGATCAGGAGGTGTTCGGGACCAACGAACTGGTGGTGGAGGATCCTCGCCTCCTCGACCGCAAACTCTATGACCCTCTTTGCGTCAGGTGCGAACAGGATCTCACCGGTGTGGGACCCCTTGTTTATCTGTCCCATTATAGCCTTTCTTATCTTCTCGGGAGAGAGTCCGAACTTGGAGAGGACAAGTGTAGGTATGTCCTCCTCCTTTATGAGAGCGAGGAGTATGTGCTCGCTCCCAAGGTAGCTGTGTCCGAGGTCCAGGGCCTCCTCACGGGCCTGGAGTATTACCTGTCTTGCCCTTTCGGTAAACTTCTCAAACATACCCTTACCTCACTTGAATTTATAAGATAACAATAAGGGGAGAGGCTGACAATACCATGTTGAAAGTCATTGATTAGGTGAGACACCTTAGGCCTCCTCCGATCGGGCGTCCGTGGGAACTTGGGCTTTGTGTGGCTTTCATTTTTTGATTTTACAAAATTTTTCATGAAAAATACAGAAAAGATCGGGTTTGCTAAAAGAAAAAATTTGTCTATCGTTAATAATTAATGTATTCGGTTTACCCTCGCCCGTAGGGGGTAGGCGGGAAGTGAGGAAGAAAACCTATGTGTTCGACGATGATACCCTTGAAATTCTGGAAAATCTCAAGTGCAGTATGAATAAAAAGGAGATAAGCATAATAAGGGAAGCCCTCAGAATGTATCACGACATGCACAATAACCAGGAAAATCTTTATAAAGCCCTGAATGAGATCATTTGCCAGCTGGAATACATAACCTCAAAGATAGAAAAACTGAGTTACGAACTCGGACAGTGCAAAGAGAGGAACAAATACCTGGAAGATATGATCAGAAAGCTGGTAGGCAATGTTTAGGAAAGTTCTTTATCCTAATATTTATGCACTTCCTGAGGGTTCTTATGAAAAGAACAGTCTATAGAAGCGTAACAACTTTTATACTGGTTACAGCCTTCGTGGTTGCCTTCGTATCAGCGGTCGCCGTGTACACAGTGGCCGGGGTGGGAGACCCAGATATGCCAGCGGGCCTTAGATTCGTAAAGGCCTTCACTCTGGTCGTCCTATCACCTCTTGTGGGTGCGTCGGTTGTCACTTACATACTGAGGAGGAAGATAGGGCTCGCCATAAAACTCATCCGGGAGGAGATGGACCACGTAAGGTCCTTGGAGGACCTCTCCAGGGTGAGGTTCAGGGAGGTGGACTTTGGGTTCGAAGAGCTCAACGAGATAAGGGCAGGTTTGATAAGCCTTGTGGAGAGACTGAACAGGATAGCGGTGGACAGGAAGACCTTTGAGATGGAGCTTAGGCTCCTCCAGAAGATCGTAGTTCCCTCGGAGGGGGTGAGAGGCTGGAAAAGGCTGGCAAGGACCGTCCTCGGCAGGATAGCTGAGGTGGTCGAGTTCTCTTACGTCTTTTTGGTTTTCCTTGACCAGAGGGGTAAGGTGGTTTACATCTTCTGGCACACGGAGAAGGACAAAGCAGTAGAGGAGGAGATAAGAGGCAAGGTGGGAGAGGTCGCCTCTTTTGAACATCTTTACCTGAAGCCAAGGGGGAGGAGGCCTCCTTACAGGAAGGGGAACACAAGGGTCAGGATCCTGGACAACCCCTCCATGGGGGGTGCGGTAGGCGGGGGTATCTCTCTGACCTCGGACCTGGACAGGGAGGAGGTGGAGGTCATAGACAACTTCCTCTCGGTCCTTATCCAGGTCATCGGCTCCCTGAAGGCCTTGGACGAGTTCACGGGCAAGCTCGAGTACTACGCTACGAGGGACCCCCTCACAAACCTTTACAACCAGCGGGTCTTCTGGGAGCTTTTGAACTACGAGATTGAAAGAGCTAAAAGGCACCGCTACAAGTTCGCCCTCCTCGTGGTCGATGTGGACAACTTCAAGGTAATAAACGACACCTACGGACACGAGTTCGGTGACAAGGTCCTGAGGGAGGTCGCCAACGTATTCAGGAAAACCCTGAGGAAGGAGGACATAGTCGCCAGGTACGGAGGGGACGAGTTCACGGTAATACTCCCCTACTCCTCCAGCGAGCAGGCCTTTCAGGTGGCCAGCAGGCTTGCTGAGAGGCTTGGCAGGGTATCTGTGAGGACGCCTGACGGAAAGTCAGTGAAGGTCACCGTGTCCATCGGCGTAGCCGTGTTCCCGGACCACGCCCAGGACAGCAGACACCTGTTCCTGATAGCTGACAACATGATGTACAGAGCCAAAGAGGAGGGGAGAAACAGGATAGCCGCACCCACCGAGGTCGATGTGGAGGAGGCGGCGAGGAAGATGAGCAAGAGGAGCCTCGTGATAATAGAGGCCGTGGAGAACAGAAAGGTTTTCCCCGTGTTCCAGCCCATAGTTGACACCTACACGATGGAGACCCACGCCTACGAGGTTCTCATGAGGATGGAGGGCGAGAACAGGATCCTGAACGCATCGGAGTTCGTTCCTCTGGCAGAGAGCATAGGGCTCATACACAAGCTCGACTACATCATCGTA
The DNA here is from genome assembly GCA_015487835.1 of Aquificaceae bacterium. GTDB lineage: Bacteria > Aquificota > Aquificia > Aquificales > Aquificaceae > Hydrogenivirga. The sequence goes on along the minus strand of WFOY01000248.1, from coordinate 905 downwards.
GAGAAGGCTCTCACGGAGTTAAAGGAGAGCAGCTTCAACGGGAGACTCTTCTTCAACCTGTCCCCGAAAGCTCTCATACTAAAGGACTTCGTCGAGACGGTGGTTGGTATAGTCAAAGAGGCTGGGGTAAGCCCGGACAGGATAGTCTTCGAGCTGACGGAGAGGGAGACAGTGAGGAACCTGGAACTTCTCAAGAACTTCGCCCTCCGGTTAAAAGCTGAGGGCTTCCACTTTGCCATAGACGACTTCGGGTCGGGGTTTGCCTCCTTCATGTATCTGAAGCACCTGCCCGTCGATTACATAAAGATCGAGGGAGAGTTCATAAGGTCCTTAATATCGAGCAGGATGGACAGGGCCTTCGTTGTCAGCATAACCGCTATGTGCGAGTCGCTCGGGATAAAAACCATAGCAGAGTTCATAGAGGACGAGAGCATATTCAACGCTGTAAAGATAATTGGTGTAGATTTTGCCCAAGGTTTCTACGTAGGAAAACCCGTCCAAAAACTGTAAAAATACAGATAAAAACCGTGTTGAAACTGGAAAGTAAGCTTACATTCTTTATCTATTATGACTATCCTTGTTGTTTCAAACTCCAAGTTCTTCAGAGAAGCCATCAAGTTTATAGTCCAAAAGCTTGATTTTGTTGAGAGTATAGATTCCGTAGATAGGATAGAAAATCCAGATCTGGTGGGGAGTTACGACCTCGTTCTTTGCGATCTTTCGTGTTTTGAGGACCAGCGGAGCATAGCCGAGGACCTAAAACCGATCAAAGATAAAGGCACCAAGGTGGTCCTTTTCTCCTTCGACCCCGCCGACAGGCTGAGGGATCTTATAACCGATCTGGGTGCTGACGGCTACATACACAGGCCCCTTGACCCAAATACCGTGTTAGAGGTCCTATCACG
>WFOY01000247.1 GCA_015487835.1 Aquificaceae bacterium | reverse complement strand
GGAGAGGGTATGAACCCGTTTCTTGCGGTCGGCTTAGGAGTCCTCATATTCCTCGGGAACCTCATATACTCCTCCTATTCGGTCAAGGTCCTGAAGGAACACTCGGAGAAGCTGAGCGAATATAAGTCTTTAAAAGAAGAGAACCTAAAACTCAAGGCGGAGATAGAGAAGATGCTGAACATGAGAGAGCTTGAGAGATACGCCGTAAAGAGAGGTTTCAGACCCTTCAGTTGGGAGGAGTTCGTCGCCTACATACTCAGAGAACCTTCAGAGAGAGGTCGACCCAAGAAGAGGCGTAGATGACAGAACCTGAGGATATGTAGTCGACACCTTCTACAGCGTATTCCCTTACGTTCCCCGAGGTTATCTTCCCGGAGACCTCTATCTCCACCTTTCCCTTAGCTATCTTTACAGCCTCCTTTACCCCTTCGGGGGTGAAGTTGTCGATCATGACTATGTCGACGCCGAGGTCCAAGGCTTTTTCGAGTTCCTCGAGGCTCTCCACCTCCACCTCTATCTTGTAAGCTGGTCCTACTTTTTCTTTTACACGTCTTACAGCCTCCTCCAAGCTCCCTGCAACCCTCTTGTGGTTGTCCTTTATGAGGACCATGTCGTAGAGGGCGAACCTGTGGTTGGATCCTCCTCCTATCCTAACAGCGTATTTTTCGAAGAACCTGTAGCCAGGTGTCGTCTTCCTCGTGTCGAGGAGCTTGACTTTCGTTCCTTCCAAGGCTCTCACGAACTCCCTCGTCTTCGTGGCTATACCTGAGAGGCTCTGGAGCATGTTCAGGGCTACCCTCTCCGCTGTTAGTATGACGTCAGCCCTCCCCTCGAGTTCGATAAGAACGTCACCTTCTTTGAACTCGTGACCCTCCCCTACTTTAGGTCTCACGTAGACACCCCCCAGCATCAGGAAAAGCTCCTGAACGAAGGGAAGACCTGCGAGGATACCTTTTTCCTTAGCGATCACTTCCGCCCTTACCGTCTCCTCACTGCACACAGCTTCAGTTGTTATATCTCCCCTCCCTACGTCCTCTTCTAAGAAGCGCTGGATCTGGGATCGGATAAATAACCTGTTCATGCCAGCGGTTAAAATAATATACCAATGGGTAGTATCCCCCTTAACCTTTATCACATTTCCCTCAGCTCAAACACTTGGAGGAAGGTTTACCTCATGTTAAGTGACGTATACGGATCCGAGGTTCCGGATCCCACTGTTAGGCTTGACAAAAGAGACCTCCTGGTCAGGTACGGTATTCCAATAGAGGCGTGGATAGACCTAAGGGTACTGGACAGATGGTTCATCAGCAGAATACCTATACCTTTAGTGAGTATGTTGAGCTACGTCCTCTCCCTTCAGAGAGAGGACGGCAGCATTTCTGTGGACGGGATCATCCCGAACTCGGGAGCCACCTATAGAGCAGTAGAGCTGGCGTTACTCCTTGGAGTTTACGATGATACAAGGGTGATAAAAGCCGTAGACTTTTTGTTAAAGTCTCTCAGAGATGGAGGCCTTCCATCCCCAGGCCCTGTGGAGGGAGCAGTACTAGAGGTGGGAACTACGGCGAGATTTCTCCACATACTCACCCGCCTCAATAAGGAGAAGGGAGGATCTGTGTATGTAAGGCATATAGAGGGTATGCGGGCTTTCCTCCTATCGAGGGTGTGTGTGGAGGGAGACGAGGCCGCTTGGCATACGGACCTGACCCCTGAAGAGGTGGGGACGATCAGGTCCTGCATAACAGGGGCCACTTCTCTGGCCCTATACTCTCTATGTCTTTTAGGAAAAAAAGAGGACGTCGATCTCATAAGGAAAGTCTGCAGGTGGCTGGTAAACCAACAGAAAGAGGACGGCGGTTGGTCAGACTCACAGGACGGTTTTTCAAACGTGGATAACACCTTCAACGTGGTGAGGGCCTTGAAGCACTCTGAACCCTTTCTAGATAGACATCTAAAAGACCAAGTAGCGTCTGCGCTGGCCAGATCAAGAGAGTTTTTGAGCTCTATAAATCCCAGAGACCTTAGGACTGTGAGCCTCAGATCCATGTTAACGAGGTCAAGACTTATACTCCTGGAAGACCCTTTGCATCCTGAGGTTCTCGGTGCACTGGAAGGTCTGACCGATATGAAGGACATGTGGTACACTCCGAAAGCGCACCTCTACAACGAGATCCTGATAGCGGGTATATGCATAGGAGAGTGGGTGAATAGCTTGAAGGAAGATCCGTACAGGGTCGCCAAAAAGAGTAAAAACAGATCCCTGGTCTTTCTATTCTCCTTTCCTGCAGAGATCCCTCCCTTCTTTCCAGGACACAGAGAGGGTGTAGGTGAAAGACTGCTCAACTTTCTTACTAGAACGGGTCATGGTCAGGGTCTGGTTGAGAAGCTGATAGAGAGTATAACCTTGAGGGATATTGGTTCACTGCTCATTTCCACGGTCTTGCTGGTAGGTGTGTTCCTCAACGAGGACTTCATAAAGGCGGTCATACTTCCGGAGAGGACGAGGGCAGTTGACCTTTACGCTACGTTATTTGTCCTGGTTCTGTTTTCCTTCTGGCTTGTACTTAAGTTCCGCTTCAGGAGTAACCTCTGCCACTTTTTTACAACTACAACGCTCTCCGTCGCTATATCCTTCCTTATCCTCTGGGGCTGGCTTCGGTTCAGCAACGATCTTATAGCTGAGGCGCTGACATCGGGAGATCTTATGCCCGTACTTAGATTGCTGCTAACCTTTTCCCTCATACTGGATATCGGAAGGAGGTTGATAAACGTTTCCGAGATCGACCGGATCCTAATATCCGGAGGGCGCACAAGATGAGTCCCCTAGTAATAGCCCATAGGGGATACAGTGCAAAGTATGAGGACAACACCTGGAAGGCCATCAGGGAAGCCTTTGAAAACGGTGCCGATATGTGCGAGATCGACCTCCACATGACAAAAGACGGCAAGACCTTCGCCTACCATGACTACTATCTTGATGGTGTGCGGATAGCCGATCAGGACCTTCTGGACTTAAAAAGGAAAGCTCCGGACAATCCTGATCTGAAGGAGTTAGTTGAGTTCATGAAGGAAAGCGGAAGAAGATTCATGTTTGAGATAAAGGACAGAGGTCTGCTTGAGATCATCTTGAGTGATCTGAAGGGTGTAGAAAGGGATCTGTTCATAGTGAGTTCTTTCGATGGAGAGTTTCTGAAGAACCTAAAGTCTGCAGATCCGGAGATCAAAACCTGCCTTCTTCTGGGGACGGTGCTCGGTCAGGAGGACGCCCTTAGGATCGCCAGATCGGTTAGGTCCGACTTTCTGCTTCCGGCTTGGGAGGCGAGGCATCCGTATCCCAATAAGATCCTAAGTCAGGAGTGGGTCAGTTTTCTCAAGACCAACGGTGTTGAGGTGGTAAGCTGGCATGAGGAGAGAGAAGAGGTCTTAAGGGATCTTTTACGTAAACCCCTCTATGGGATCTGTACGAACGATCCACCCCTTGTAAGGAAGGTGATGAAAGAAATATGAGAGGGTTTGTGGAGAGGCTAAACAAGAAGCTGACCGTCCCCGTTGCGAGGTTGATCAAGGATATCGGTTGGATAACCCCAAACCGTATAACCTTTATTTCCTTCTTGGTGTCGGGGATCGTGGCCCCCCTGATCGTGATCCAGGGCCACCTCATGTTAGCAGGACTGATCGTGTACGTAGGTGCCCTGCTGGACTCCCTGGATGGGGACCTTGCGAGGGAGAGAGGCATATCTTCAAAGGAGGGTGCTATACTGGATGCAGTCTTAGACAGGTACACGGACCTTTTCCTTATAGGATCCCTCATAATCTACGATAGAGATTGCCTCCTACCCGGACTCTTCGCCATGGTAGGATCTTCCCTAGTCCCGTACATAAGAGCCAGGACAGAAGCGGAGGGTAAAAGATCCACACCGACAGTAGGTTCTCGAGATGTTAGAAATCTAATACTCTTTGTAGGCTTGATACTTGGCGTGCCGTGCGCTACCTTATATACGCTTGCAATCGTTTCAAATGTGTCAGCTCTTCACAGGTTGATCCATGCCCTGAGGAGTTAGCCATGAATGGACTCGTCCTCGCAGCGGGGAGAGGAAACAGGCTGACCCCGATCACGTGCTATGTACCGAAACCCCTGCTCCCGGTGAGCGGGAGAAGGATCTTAGACATGGTGATAGATTACCTTTCGGTAGTCTGTGAAAACATCTTCGTTGTGACGGGTTACCTGGGGGATATGATCGAGAGGTACCTGAAGAAGAGGTATCCAGGAGTGAAGGTCCTAAAGGTAAACAGGGTGGACCCAGGAAACCTCTCCTCTCTACTCGTGGCAGAGGACGTTCTGAGAGGTGAGGATCTAATTATAGCCAATGCGGACCACATCTTTCCTCACAAGGTCTGGGATCACTTTCCCGAGAGAAAAGGTCCGATTGAAATAGCCTGCCACAGAAAGGAAACCAGGGAGATATTGGAGGACGAGATGAAAGTAAAGGTAGATAATGCCAAACTTCAGGAGATGGAAAAGACACTAAGGATTTATAACGGCGCCTATACTGGTCTCGCCTACGTAAGCAGAGAGGTTTCGAGTAAGTTCTGGGAAAGATCCAAGGAGGCACACTCCAAGCTTGGGCCTTCTGGGAGGGTGGAGGATGTGTTTAACGATATGGCTAAGGAAGGCGACGTGAGGGTAGTTTGGATAGACAACGTAGTTTTCTTTGAGGTGGACACGATCGAAGACCTGAAGAGGATCTGGTATGGGGGTGAGGCTGGTCATCTTTGACCTCGATGGGACCTTGGTCGATAGTATGGAACTCTATGCGGAGAAGGCGGCCGATCTCATAAGTTGCCATTACGGTGTTGATAGGGATGAGGCCAAAAGAGTTTATCTTCAGACATCCGGGATACCCTTTATCGATCAGCTTGAGATCCTGTTTCCAGGAAATCCCGTTAACAGAAAGGTTGCAGAGATCTTTGAAAGGTGGAAGGGAAGCTTAGTCCGGGATCTCAAGATGGACCCAGAGGGTGCAGATGTGATAAGAACTATCAAGAGTAGAAATATAACAACCGCTGTATCGTCCAACAATCTGCAAAGGTATGTGGAGGAGATAGTAAAGTCCGCCGGAGTAGAACCTGACTTTATACTAGGATGGGACGGGGAAAACTTCAAAAAAGGAGAACCCCATATTAGGTTTCTGGAGGAGAGGACCCACATCCCTAGAGAAAACTTCCTTATGGTAGGGGACAGTCCCAACGACCTGAAGATAGCAAGAGGATGCGGTATAAACTTTATAGCGCTGACCAGAGGCTTTTCGGAGGAAGAGTTCAAGTCCATAGATCCGAACGTTAAGACCATAAGGAAGTTGAGAGACCTACTTTCCCTGATCGAGTAATTTTCTGACCCTCCTGAAGACACCTATCCACTCTTCCCACCTCAACCTTCCCGTCTGGGTGTTCTGCCTGCTCGGGTGGTAAGAGGTCATGAGTATAAAGGGAAGCCCTGAAGGTCTGTAAAGTAGTCCGTGACCGAACTTTATACCCTTTAGGTCAGCCTCAGGATAGAGCTTTTTGAGGGCTTTTAGGGTCCCTTTTAGGGCTACGCTACCGAGGCAGAGGATCACTTTTAGGTTTTTCAAATGCTTTATCTCCTCAACAAGATACTGGTTGCAGTTTTCTATCTCCTCGGAATTTGGTCTGTTTTTGGGAGGGACGCACCTCACAACGGCTGTTACGTAAGCGTCCTTCAAGAAAAAGCCGTCCTCCCTGTGGAGGGACTCGGGCTTGTTGGCAAAGCCGGTCTCGTAGAGTGCCTTCGCTAGCCAGCTACCCGACCCGTCACCCGTGAACATCCTACCCGTCCTGTTCCCACCGTGAGCTGCGGGTGCGAGACCGACTATGAGGAGCCTCGCCTTTTCGTCTCCGAAGCCGGGGAGCGGTCTCGACCAGTATTCCCAGTCCTTGTAACGTTTCGGTCTCCTCTTGGCTACCTCTACCCTGAAACGGACGAGCCTCGGGCAGAGATCACACTCGACGATCCTTTTCCTCAGCTCCTCCACAGCGTTAGATAATTATAAGCATGGAGTTCGTAGCGATAGGTAAGGTCCTCGACACATTCGGTATAAAAGGGGAGTTGAAGGTCCTTCCCTTCGCCCCCGAAGAGGTCTTCGAAAACTTGAAGAAGGTTTACCTGAAGAGAAAGGGGGGTGACTACGTCCCCTTCGAGGTTGAGGGGGTAAGGAGGCACAGGGAGTTTTACCTTGTGAAGTTCAGGGGATACGACGACCTCGGTTCCGTCGAGCAGTTCAGGAGGGCTACCCTCTACCTTCCCGAGGAGGAGCTTCCACCGAGGGAGGAGGACGAGTTTTACGCTTACGAACTCGTTGGTATGGAGGTGGTAACCGACAAGGGGAGGGATCTTGGCAAAGTAAAAAGGGTAG
>WFOY01000246.1 GCA_015487835.1 Aquificaceae bacterium | reverse complement strand
TCTTTGGCGACCGTGTAAGAGTAGCCTATGTCGTAGGCCTCGCTGTCTACCCTCTCCTCCTCGAAGATCCTTGAGTTTATGACCCGTCTCTTCGCATACTCAACCTGTTCGCTGGTTAGGTTCTCGTAAACCTCTCTCAGGATCTTAAGCACCCTGTTCTTCACCTCCTCATATCTTTTCGGATCGAAGGTGGCACTTATTACATACATGTTGTCCCTCGGTCTTCCCAGATCTCCTGTGAAGAAGGAGTAAACGAGACCCTTCTCCTTGAGTTCCCTATAGAGGACCGAGGTCCTGCCGTTTCCGAGTATCTCGTCGAGGACTATAAGGGCGTAGTAGTCAGTCCTCGCTATGGCTGGCGACCTCCAGCCTATGACCCAGTAAGCCTTCTCTACCCTCGGGTCCTCTATCCTCTCGAAGCGGGGGCCTATCTGGTCTGGCTCGTTCGGCACCATTATCTTGGGAACTGGTCTCCCCTCCTCCTTGCCGAAGGTCCTCATAACCTCCGCCTCGACCTCCTTTGGGTCCACCTTACCGACCACGACTACCGCCATGTTCCTCGGCTGGTAGAAGTTCCTGTGGAACTCAAGCAGCATGTCTCTCGTGAACTTGGATATGGTCTCCTCGAAGCCTATTATGGGGAACCTATAGGGAGACACCTTGTAGGCGGTCTTCTCGAAGGTCTCCCAGAGGACCGTCGTGGGGTTGTCCTTTCCACGCCTCAGCTCCTCTATGACTATGGGTTTCTCCTTCTCGACCATCTCTTCGTCGAGGAGTGGTCTCATGGTGAGCTGGTAGAGGACCTCAAGGGCGGTCTTCCAGTAGGGGTAAGCTATCTCCACGTGGTAGTAGGTGAAGTCCTTGGACGTCCCAGCGTTTATGTTTCCTCCGAGGCTCTCTATTATCCTCTCCACCTCCCCGTAGGGATATCCTTCGGACCCGTTGAACAGCATGTGCTCTAAGAAATGTGCCATGCCCTTCTGGTCGTATCTCTCGTAAACGGAACCCACCCTGAACCAGACGTGTATGGCAACAGCCTCCGTGTCCTCCCTCGGTCTTACTATTAGCTTGGACCCGTTAGGTAGGTTCCTTATGTAAAGATCCTGGGCGAGAGCTAAGCTCATGATCACCACCTCCAGAAGTAGGATCAGCCTCAGAACCATCAGAGGGACCTCCCCTCAAGTATCCTGGTTCTGATCTTCTCAGGCAGGGAGACTATCTTTCCCTCCCTCAGGATACAGTGTTTAGTTCTCCCCTCCGCCCTGAGGTCACCCTCCACGTAAACCCTGTAGCTGAAGGTAAAGGTGTAGCGGTTTATGTCCTCTATCTCCAGATCTATCTCGGCCACCTCGTCGTAACGGACCGGCTTCTTGAAGGAGCAGGAAGCCTCCACCAGGACCACCTCGTAACCCATGGATCTTAGTTCGCTGTAAGGCATACCTATGCTTCTCAGGAACTCACCCCTTGCCTCCTCGAAGTACCTGAAGTAGTTGGAGTGGTGGACGATACCCTGGGCGTCCGTTTCGTAGAACTGGACCCTCCTCCTGTAGACCATCTAATCTATGTTACCTTCTTTTCCCTGCACTCCGAGCATATCCCGAATATCTCAAGCCTGTGGTGAATAGGCTGGAACTCGTACTGTTCACATACCTCGTCCTGGAGCTTCTCTATGTCCTCGTTAACGAACTCTATTATGTTGCCGCACTCCACACAGACCAGGTGGTCGTGGTGGGCCTTCCCCACAACGAACTCGTATATTGTTCTGTTGCTTAGCTTTATAACCTCCTTTATAACTCCGAACTCCTGGAGGAGCTTTATGGTTCTGTATATGGTGGACCTGGAGACGCCCCTGTCCGTCCTCGTCGCTATCCAGTTTACAAGCTCCTCGACCTCGAAGTGCTTGCCGTAATCGGCTATTAAGTCTATCAGGTCCAGCCTGCTCTGGGTAACCTTCATGTTTTTTCGTTTCAAAAACTTCTTGAACTCGTTCTTTATCTCTTTGAGATCGACACTCATCAGCTAAATAATATAGTTAGTCTCATTTTCACCTACAACCTGTTTTCTCTTAACAGAGTTTCTACTCTTTTTTTCAGGTCTTCCGTGATCTCCTCGTAGGATCTGTCCTCTGGGTAAATAGGTTCACCGAAGACGACCCTGATCTTCTTGGGTTTTGGGAACTTGTCGTATATGGACATGACCTCGTAAAGCCCTATCAGGGCGGTGGGAACTATGGGTACGTTCAGCTCCCTGCTTATTATCGCTGTTCCCTTTTTGAACTCCATAAGGTCACCAGTCCTGGTCCTCGCCCCCTCGGGGAAGATCACCACCACCTTACCGAGCCTTAAGGCCCAGGCTACCTTCTGGAGGGACTCCCTCAGGTTCCTGTTTATGTTCACCGTTATCACGTGGGCCAGCCTGCCGAAGAGGGACGTGACCGGGTTCCTGAAGAATACCTCCTCCCCCAGGAAGTAGGTGTCCTTGGCTACGTGTTCGGGGAGAACGGAGGCGATCACGAAGGCGTCCAGGTAGCTCACGTGGTTCGGTGCTATTATGAAGGGCTTCCTGGGGAAGTTTTCGGTCCCCTTGACCTCTACCCTGTTGTAGATCTTGAAGAACAGCTTAAGGATCTTCCTGCCGGTCCAGAACAGGACCTTATGGTCGTGGAGTGTGTAGGGTTCTGCCTCTTCGAGTATATCCTTCCAGCTTAAGGTCTTGAGATCAACCCTCTCCTTCCTCAACCTCACGAACTCTATGATGTCCTTTACTGTGCTGTGGGTGGAGAGGTCCTCCTCCGTCATGGAGACACCGAAGGTCTTCTCTATAAAGCTGGCAAGTTCGACCTTTCCCAGGGAGTCGAGCCCGAGGTCCAGCTCGATGTGGTTGGAGGGAAGGACCTCAAGGCCAGTCTCCTTCTCTAAGAACTCCTTTACTATCCTCCCCTCCTCCGTCTCCAGGATAGAGAGGTCCTCCTCCCTCTTCAGTTCCTTGTCCTGCTTCTTGTAGATCTCTGGCAGGAGAAATCTCCTCAGCTTTCCGAGTCTGGTCTTGGGGAGTTCTACCTCGGTTATCTTGAAGCCAACCACCCTCTTCCACTCGGGAAGTCTCCTGTTAACTTTGTCTATCACGTCCCACTTTATGGTCTCGTGTAGGTTCACTATGCCCCTCGCCTTGGCCTTCTCAAAGTCCGGGTATATGACGGCGTGGAGCTTGCCGTTCAGATCGAAAACCCCCACCTCCTTTATAAGGTCGCTCTCCTTGAAGATCAGATTCTCTATCTCCTCCGGGTGGACGTTCTTACCCGTGCCAAGAACTATGATCTCCTTCCTCCTTCCCGTTATGTAGATGTACTCCTCGTCGTCCATGTATCCGAGATCTCCTGTGTGGAACCACCCGTGCTTTATAACCTCCTTAGTCTCCTCAGGACGCCTCCAGTAGCCCTTCATAACGTTTGGACCCTTCACCAGGATCTCACCCTCCGGTGATATCTTCACGAACACGTTCTTTATAGGCACTCCCACAGAACCGATCTTTATCCTGTTGGGAGGGTTGAAGCTGACTATTGGTGAGGTCTCGGTGAGTCCGTAACCCTCTATAACGGTGAAGCCAAAGGTTGTAAGATCCTCGGCGACCTGAGGGTCCAGCTTGGCTCCCCCACTCACGAAGAACCTTATGTTCCCTCCGAAGGCCTCGTGGACCTTTTTGAAGACCCTTCTCCTTATACTCTTATACTTCACGGACCTCATCAGCTTAAACATGAGTCTGGCCAGGAACCTGGACCTTATCTCCTCGGTTATCCTCTTGTGGAACAGGTTAAACAGCCTCGGCACACCTACGAGTATGGTTACCCTGTACTTTCTCAGCTTGTCGAGGATGTCCTCCGGGGTCAGCTTGTCTAAGAACACTATCGTAGCCCCCAGGTGGAGAGGGACAAGTAGGGTCACCATCAACGGGTAGGCGTGGTGGAAGGGGAGTATGGCGAGGGTCCTGTCCTCCTTGGTGGCTATGCCTGCGTCCGCAACGCCGTCTATGTTCGTCTTCAGGTTCTTGAAGGTCAGCATGACACCCTTCGGGTTCCCGGTCGTTCCCGAGGTGTAAAGGATGAGTGCTACGTCCTCTTTGTCCCTTGTGATGCTCTTGTCAAGAGGTTTTGGTAGGGTGAGGCCGTCGAAGCAGACTATGTCCAGCTTCCTGCCCGAGATCTTGGCACCCTCCTCCACGTTTCTCCTCGTCAACTCCGAACAGAAGGCCATCTTAGGTTCTGAGTCTTCAATTATGTAGGCTATCTCCTGAGGGCCGGACATGAAGTCCACGGGAACCGCTATACCTCCCCGCCTCCATATACCGAAGAGGGCGTATATCCACTCGGGTCTGTTCTCTGAGACTATCAGGACCCTGTCTCCGGGGAGTATGTCTGTCAAGGTGCCGAAGGAGGCCGAGTTCTCTATAACCTCCCTGTAGGTTATCTCCCTTCCCCTGTGTATAAGAGCTACCTTTCTGTGGTCCCTGATCATTAAAAATAAATATATGAAATTCCTGCTGGAGAATAACTTGGCAAAGATCGCCAAGTGGTTGAGGTTCTTGGGTCAGGATGTAAAGGTGCTTAATGGTCCCATAACCTTGGAGGCCCTCCTCAGGAACAGGGACAGGGCCTTCATAACCACCTCGAGAAGGTGGGAGAGAACCCTTAAGAACCTTGGAATGACCTACCTTGTAGTTCCGAGAGAGTGCTGGGAGGCTCAGCTGTGCATGGTCCTGAGGTCCTTCCGCATAAAGCCGGATCTCAGGCTAAACAGGTGTGCCTACTGCGGTGGGGACTTAAGGCCCGTGAACAAGGAGGACTTTAAGGAGAGGATACCCCCGAAGGCCTACGACACCGCCTACGACTTTACCTACTGTGAGAGGTGCGACGCCCTGTTCTGGAAGGGACTACACTACGAGAGGATGGTGAACATGCTGAGGGAAGCCCTTGAGAGGTGTGGGAGTGGTTAGGGTCAAGATCTGTGGTCTAACCAGGGTGGAGGATGTAGAGTTTGCCGCAGGCTCAGGTGCCGACTACTTAGGATTTGTACTCTACCCGAAGAGCCCAAGATACGTAGCACCTGAGAAGGCGGTGGAACTCCTAAGGATCGTGGAGGGTCCCCTCAAGGTGGCGGTCATGGTGAACCCCTCTGAGGAGGAGGTTCTTGAAGCTCTCGATCTTGGTTTTGATCTTGTCCAGCTTCACGGGGATGAGAGGCCCGATCTCGTGAGGAGGATAGGTATGGACAGGGTTATAAAGGCCTTCAGGGTTAAGAGTTCGGTTCCGGAAGGGATCGAAGACTGGAGGGAAGCCCACGGGGTCCTCTTGGACACCTACTCGAGGGGTTCCTACGGTGGAACGGGCAGGACCTTTGACTGGATCATAGCCAAGGGGGTTGTGGATAGAGGTTTCAGGGTTTTCCTCGCCGGGGGTCTCACTCCTGAGAACGTGAGGAGGGCCGTCGAGGAGGTGAAGCCTTACTGTGTGGACGTCTCCTCAGGGGTTGAGAGTTCACCTGGTGTAAAGGATAAAATGAAGGTCAGGACCTTCATAAAGGAGGCGAAGGGATTATGAAGGTGGGTTTCGTAGCCATAGTGGGGAAGCCCAACGTAGGGAAGTCCACTCTCCTCAACAACATGGTGGGCAGGAAGGTTTCCATAGTCACACCAAGGCCAGGGACCACGAGGATAAGGGTCCTCGGGGTGAAGACCATACCTGAGAAGGCCCAGATAGTCTTCCTGGACACACCTGGAATATACAACCCCAAAAAGTCCGACGCCCTCGGAAGGTCCATGGTGGACATGGCGAAGCAGAGCTTAAAAGACGCAGACCTCATACTCTTCATGATCGATGCGGAGGAGGGCTGGAGGAAGCGGGACGAGGAGGTTTACACCACGTACATAAAGCCCTTCACCAAAGACAAACCGGTAGTTCTCGTTATAAACAAGATAGACAAGATAGGACCCGCAAAGAACGTCCTCCCCTTGATAGAGGAGATCCACAACACGCACCCGGAGATAAAGGAGATAGTCCCCATAAGCGCCCTGAAGGGTTCAAACCTGGACGAGCTTGAGAAGGTGATCCTGAACTACCTCCCCGAAGGTGATCCCCTGTTCCCCGAGGACATGGTGACGGATCTGCCTCTTAGACTCACCGCTGCGGAGATAGTGAGAGAAAAAGCCATGATGCTAACCTACGAGGAGGTCCCCACCTCCATAGCTGTCGTGATCACAGAGATAAAACCCGGCGATGCGGACCCCAACGTTCTGGTAATAAAAGGGGAGATAATAGTCGACCGTGAGAACCTAAAACCCATCATCATAGGCAAGAAAGGGCAGAGGCTAAAACAGATAGGCAAGCTCGCAAGGGAGGAGCTCGAGCTCATAACCGGCAGGAAGGTTTACCTGGAGCTCTGGGTAAAGGTTAAGGAGGGCTGGAGGAAGAGGCCCGAGCTGGTGAGGATGTTCGGATACTTTATGGAGTAAGTTCAGGAAGGCTCAGCCTCCTGTGCACTTACTCTCTCAAGGCTTTCTGAATAGGCCGATTTTTGTGAACATAAGTCATTGATGGCACTATGAGATCGTGTATCTCTGATCGAGATCATATTGGAACCTTCATCGATTTCGTCTATCTTTTGAAGGAAGCCAAGCGGGTAGGATTTGCCCGCCGGTTCCTTGACTTTGGAATAGGGGTGAAAATCGTCAAACCTTTGAGCGGTGCAGAAGAGCTCGATCTCATTGATAATCCTGAATTTTTGTGACAAAGGGTTTAATTGCAAACAATTCTCAACCCAAAAAGGTTTATTTTCAAGGACTTCAAAAGGAAGGGTTGAAATGCCCTGAATAGAAGAAGGGATTGCGACAGCTCTTTCTTCGTCCTTGCTCTCTCGATCACGACGAGTTGAAATGCCCTGAATAGAAGAAGGGATTGCGACCTCACGTGTCCAAGCTCATGAAGTGTC
>WFOY01000245.1 GCA_015487835.1 Aquificaceae bacterium | reverse complement strand
CCAGGTATGTGAACCAGACCGGCAGCTTTCATGAAGTTTATCTTGGGTATAAGGGATGCCCTCAGACTGTCCCTGAAGGCCTCGTCCATAGCAGCCCTGAGGGAGGACCCTAAGGCCACCTTGGCCTCTATCTCCTCCTTCCTGTTCCTCACCTCACCCAAAAACCTGTCGAGGGCAAGAGATACGGAGTTCAGGGAGTTGCCCACTATGAGACCTCCGAAGGGTATTAGCTGGTGGGCGGTGGGCTGAAGTATCCCCGCCCAGAGGAGGGGAAGCACAGTCAGAAAGGTGGCGGACCCTATGGAGATGAAACCTGTGAGGAGAACGCTCCTGAACCTGACCCTCTCGTAGGCTATGATGGACGCCACAACAGCCATCAGGAGGATAACCCCCAGGATGCCAGGGAGTGAGGAGATCTTTAAGAGGTACCTCAGGAGGTAGCCGAGCAGTATAAGCTGGGCTGCACTCCTCAAAGAAGATACGAATATCTCCCTGTGGTTACCTACTCCCTCTCTGTAAGCTATCAGCAGGGCGAAGACTATAAGCAGGTAGGAGAGGGCGAACACGGTCTGGTCCATGGGAGTTTATTATCCACCATCGGCGGTTAAGGGTGGGATCCCGGTAAGTTATAATTAGAGAACTTGGGTTATGAGTTGTTGGCAGGGGATCATAAAGCATTACAGAGAGTTTCTCCCCGTGAGTGACAGCACCCCGATCGTAACCCTATTGGAGGGAAACACACCCCTGGTGGAGGCGGAGAACTTAGCCAAGGCCATAGGCTTCAGGGGAAAGATATACCTGAAGTACGAGGGGCTGAACCCGACAGGGTCCTTCAAGGACAGGGGGATGACCGTTGCCATATCCAAGGCGGTTGAGAGCGGTAAGAAGGCAGTCATATGCGCCTCCACGGGGAACACCTCAGCCTCGGCGGCCGCCTACGCGGCGAGGGCGGGGTTAAAGGCCTACGTGCTCCTCCCCAAGGGGACCGTTGCCATAGGCAAGCTCTCCCAAGCGATGATCTACGGGGCCAAGGTCCTCGCTATAAAGGGGACCTTCGACGATGCCCTCTACATAGTCAGGAAGATAGGTGAGATGCTTCCCGTTGAGATAGTTAACTCTGTTAACCCGTACAGGCTTGAGGGTCAGAAGACGGCCGCCTTCGAGATCTGCGATGTCCTGGGGGATGGACCGGACTACCACTTCATCCCCGTGGGCAACGCAGGTAACATAACCGCTTACTGGAGAGGTTACAGGGAGTACAAGAAGGCTGGAAAGATAGAGAAGCTGCCCAAGATGATGGGCTGGCAGGCGGAGGGTGCCGCACCCATAGTAAAGGGATACCCAATAAAGAACCCCAAGACGATAGCGACCGCCATAAGGATAGGGAACCCTTACAGCTGGAAGAACGCACTCAGGGCAGCCCAGGAGTCGGGGGGCAGGATCGACGCGGTGAGCGACGGGGAGATACTCTACGCGTACAGGCTCATAGCTAGCACGGAAGGTATATTCTGTGAGCCTGCGTCTGCGGCGAGCGTTGCCGGACTCATAAAGCTTACGAGGGAAGGTTTCTTCAGAGGGGGTGAGACCGTCGTCTGCACACTGACAGGTAACGGCCTCAAGGACCCTGACACTGCCATAAAGGTCTGTGAGGAACCTGTGACCCTACCCCCAGACCTGGACAGAGTGGTGAAAGAGATCGGGTTCTGATGGAGTGGGTGATAAGGGAGATCTTAGAGGTAGGGAGGATACTGTTCAGGGAGGGCCTCGTCAGTGCGAGGGCGGG
Organism: Aquificaceae bacterium; assembly: GCA_015487835.1. GTDB lineage: Bacteria > Aquificota > Aquificia > Aquificales > Aquificaceae > Hydrogenivirga. The sequence continues at coordinate 2,130 of WFOY01000245.1, read as the reverse complement.
GAACCTTAGCTACGCTTACAAGGGCAAGCTGATCATAACGAGGACGGGATCCTTCCTGGGAGGTCTCACCAGAGAGGACCTCATAGAGGTTCCCTTAGAGGGGGAGAGCTTAATCGACAACAGGGCCTCTGTGGAGCTTCCTGTCCACAGGAGGGTAGTGATCAAAACCGGGAAGAGGGCCGTTGTCCACGCCCACCCGCCCTTTACAGTCAGCCTGTCCCTCTTTGAAAAGACCATAGAACCCGTGGATTCGGAGGGAAAGGCTATCCTGGGGACCGTTCCCGTTCTCGACCCAGCAGAACCTCCGGCCTCGGAGGACCTCCCTGAAGCAATTTCTGAACATCTCAAGACCTACAAGGTGGTCGTGATCAGGGGCCACGGTGTGTTCTCAGCGGCGGAGAGTCTCTACAGGGCTTACAGTTACGTCTCAACTTTAGAGCACTCCTGTAGGGTGAAGGTACTCTCCAAGATATAATCTTTTTAGCATATTCTTAAATCGGAGGTCTGGTATGGCTGAGGAGAAGGTATACAGGGGCTGCATAATCCCAACGGACCTTTACTACGATATAGAGAACCAGGTCTGGTTCAGGGTGAACGAGGATGGCACCGTTACCGTGGGAGCCACGGACATAGGGCAGGCAAGGGCTGGAAAGATAATAAACATAAGGATAAAAAAGCCTGGGAGGCACGTTCCTAAAGGCAAGCCTGTGGCCTCTTTGGAGAGTGGTAAGTGGACGGGTCCCATACCCGCTGACATAGAGGGTGAGGTTGTGGAGAGGAACGAGGAACTCTTCGATAACCCGGAGCTTATAAACGAGGACCCCTACGGGAGAGGCTGGATAGCCAGGCTGAAGCCCACCAACTTAGAGAGGGACCTGAAGGACTTGGTCACAGGTGAGGAGGCCATAAAGAGAATGAAGGAGTACATAGACAGGGAGGACGTGGACTGTAGAGAGGACCTCGCCCAGATAAGCAAGAAGTATTACAAATGAAGCCTCTCAGTGACAAAATCGATAAGCCCTGGAACCTTTAAGGAGAAGTTAAGAGCGTAAAGGTTGGGGTGTGGTGGCAGCTTCACCAGGTCCTTCAGGGTGGTCAGGTAGGTCTCACCCTCTTTCAGTTTAAAGTCTCTGTAGTGGTGATGGTCTGGAAAGCCTATCCTCTCTTTGACCTTTAGGCCCAGGGTGTCCAGCGTTCTGAAGAACTGGTCGTTGTCCCCAAGGCCGCAGAAGGCGATGACGCTTTTCTCTTTCAGAACATCGAGGGGGTGGACCTTGAACTGGGAGTCAACGACGGAGTCGAAGACCCTCTCCATCCTGAAGACGGGGATGTCTGTCTCGACCTCGAAGGCGTCTATCTCCTGGTAGGACAGGACGAGGGCGTCCGCCCTCGAAATGGAGGAGGCAGGTTCCCTAAGCCTGCCCAGGGGTAGGACCCTGTCGTGGAGGTCCTTTCTCCTGAGGGTCAGTATGTCTATGTCCCTGTGAAGCTTCCTATGCTGGAAGCCGTCGTCGAGAATGATCAGGTCGGATCCGAGGTCCCTTACGGCGATCCTGCCGCCCTCGTACCTGTCCTCGGCGACAACCACGGAGATCTGGGGAACGATCCTGGCCACCATGTAGGCCTCGTCCCCCGCCTCCCAGACGTCGGCGAGTAAGTTCCCCCACTCACAGACCACCTTTGGACCCCTCGACCTTCTCCTGTAGCCCCTCATAACCACGGCCACACGCCTCCTTTTGGCAAGGTGTGTTGCCAGGAACACTGTCAGGGAGGTCTTCCCCGACCCGCCTACCGATAGGTTCCCCACGGAGATAACGGGGACGGGAAGCCTCCTCACCTTTAAAATTCCTCTGTCGTACAGGAGGTTTCTTATACGGACGGCGGAACTGTACAGCAGGGAGAGGATGTACAGGATCAACACCTTAAAATATTAGCTCATGGACAGAGAGAGGCTAAGAAGGATGATCGCCGAGAGGTCCCTGAAGGTCTCAGAGGAACCTGTATTCAAGCTCTCCTCGGGGAAGCTGAGCAGGTACTACGTGGACCTCAAGCAGGTGACTTTCGACCCTGAGGGTGCCTACCTGGTTGGCAGGGTCATGTTCGACCTCGTGAGGGAGTTCGGTCCAGACG
>WFOY01000244.1 GCA_015487835.1 Aquificaceae bacterium | reverse complement strand
TCTGAGGGTGAGGTGGCGGAGAGGATAAAGGCAGACAGGACCTTCTGGGAGGGTGAGAGGTTCAGTGTGGCTAAGTACAGGGAGGTTCTCGATAGGTTCGGTATGACACCTCAGGAGTACGAGGACTACGTGAGGAAGGTTCTGACTATAGAGAGGATCTTTAAGTTCCTTACGGCGGGCGTTTACCTAACCGAGATCGAGAAGGACGTAAGAGTCACCGTGGACAGGGTAAAGTTTGGGGGCAGGGCATACCTTATAACTGAGGAATACGTAAAAGTGGAAGATAAACCTTCCGAGGATGAACTCAGAAAATACTACGAAGAGAACAGAGAGAAGTTCGCCCTTCCAGAAGAAAAGGAGTTCCTCATATGGGAAACCAAAGATAAGGAGAGGGCCCACTCAATATACAGGGGCTTAAAGGCAGGCAATATAGAGGGAGGGTACAGAACTTTATCTGTTCAGGCAGGTGATGATCTTGACCTTTCTGAAGCTGTTAATAGGGAGATAAAAAGGCTGAACGAACAGCTTAGATACACTATAACCAAGGTGAAAGATACTTACTACGTGATCTACCTGAAAGAGATAAAGCCAAAAACTTACAGATCCTTTGAAGAGGTGAAGGATCAAGTTGCAGAGGAAGTAAAAAAACTGAAAGCTAAGGAGAACTTATTGAGGTTCGCCAACAAGATAAAGGACCAGCTCAAGGAAGGTAACAGTCCTAATGTTAGATATATAAGGTTTGAGGGTTCAAAAGTGGAGGAGTTTGTAAAGCTGTTCGGTATAGACAGGAACGAGGTTATAAAGATGGTTTTCTCTAAAGAGAGGGTGTTTGGCCCTTACAGGACTCCAAACGGCTTCACTGTCCTTTATATTGAGAGCAGGCACCTGGACAAAGAAAATAAAGCTCCAGACCTTGGCTTAGAGATGCTGTCTGAGAAAAAGAGAGAGATAGCCAACCTTTTCGTTGAAAGTGTAATCAGGAAAGCCCGAATAGATATCAATGAAGAGTACCTTAAATGAGCTTAAAATATTCTGAGCCATGGAAGCGGAGATAGAGGCTAAACGGAAGGTAGACGACCTGGTGATAAACACCATAAGGTTCCTTAGCGTAGATCAGGTAGAAAGAGCCAAATCTGGCCATCCCGGTATGCCCCTCGGAGCCTCCCACATCATCTACATAATCTTCGACAGGTTCCTAAAGTTCAACCCAAAGAACCCAAACTGGATAAACAGGGACAGGTTCGTCCTCTCCGCCGGACACGCTTCGGCAATGCTTTACGCGACCCTCTTTATGTTCGGATACGATGTGACGCTGGAAGACTTAAAGAACTTCAGACAGCTCGGAAGCAGGACACCGGGACACCCTGAGAGCTGGGTCCTCCCAGGAGTGGAGGCCACCACAGGACCCTTGGGTCAGGGCTTTGGGAACGCTGTGGGAATGGCGATAGCGGAAAAATTTCTATCCGCCCGCTACAACAGGGAAGGCTACCCGATAATAGACCACTACACCTACGTCCTCTGCTCGGACGGGGATCTTATGGAAGGAGTCTCCTACGAGGCAGCTGCTATCGCTGGACACCTCAGGCTCAGAAAACTCATAGTCATATGGGACAACAACAGGGTATCTATAGACGGGGATACTAGCCTCGCCTGGTCAGAGGACGTCCTAAAGAGGTTCGAGGCCCTCGGCTGGCACGTCCAGCACATAGAAGAAGGTTACAACCTGGAACTTCTGGAACAGGCTATAAAGGAAGCCAGAGAGTCGGACAGACCCTCCTTCATATCTGTCAGGACCCACATAGGCTACGGAAGCCCTCTCCAGGACACACCCAAGGTCCACGGTGCACCCTTAGGAAAGGAGAACGTGATAGAAACGAAGAGGAGGTTCGGATGGCCCCTTGAGGAGTTCTACGTACCCAAGGAGGCTTTGGAATACACAAGGAGGCACATCCAGATCGGCAAAGAGAGGGAGGAGGAGTGGAGGAAGATGTTCGAAGAGTACAAAGAGAAGTTTCCAGACCTGGCCGAAGATCTTGAAAGATCCTTCAAAAAAGAGTGGATCCTCGACTGGGTGGGGAAGGTTCCAAGGTTCACGGAACCGATGGCCACGAGGAAGGCTTCCGGTAAGGTCCTGAACGTTATGGCTGACTACATCCCCAACATGATAGGTGGATCAGCGGACCTATCCGAGTCTAACAACACGATCCTATTCAACTACAAGGACATGCAGGCGGAAAGTCCGGAGGGCAGGAACATCCACTACGGTGTGAGGGAACACGCTATGGGAACGATCCTAAACGGCATGGCCTACCACGGAGGGATACTCCCCTACGGTGGAACCTTTCTCATATTCTCCGACTACATGAG
>WFOY01000243.1 GCA_015487835.1 Aquificaceae bacterium | reverse complement strand
GTTTTGGCTCTGGGTAGTCGAAGAACCTGATCACCTCCCTGCATATGGCCTCCTCACATCCCCTCATCGCCATGAGCGTTGCCCTCGCGGCTTCGAGAACAGCCTTGCTCCGCTTCTCCACAACCGCGTCCACTATAGACCTCACCACATCCTCCTCGGGGAAATCGACCAGGGACTCGATGGCCTCCCTTACCTCCTCCTTGTCCTCCAACCTCAGTTTTTTGAGAAGTTCCTCCTTACTACCCATTCCCCTTTAACCTCTTAAGGTACCTCTTTATAGCTCCCGCTATCCTGTAAGCGGGGAGTATCTCCTTGGCCGCACCTATCTCCTTGGCCGCCGCCGGCATACCATAGACTACCGCCGTCTCCTCCGACTCGGCTATGGTTACGCACCCGCACTCCTTCATCCTTAAGAGGCCCTCGGCCCCGTCCCTTCCTATACCTGTCAGGATAACACCTATGGCGTTGGGACAGTAAACCTCCGCGACCGAGTGGAAGAGGACGTCCACCGACGGGTAGTATATGTAGCTGTCATCTTTGAAAAGCTTTATCTTCTTGTCATGGGTAACCTTCATGTGCCAACCCCCGGGAGCTAGGTACCCGTACCCACCGAGGACTGCCTGTCCGTTGGTTGCGTGGTGGAACTGTATGGGTGTGTACTCGGATAGCCTCTTGGCTAAGGAGGGTGTGAACTGGGGTGGCATATGCTGGACCACCAGGTAGGCGGTCTCCTCGTCCACTTCGCAGTCCTGGAGGATGTCTATCAGGGTTGCGGGTCCTCCCGTGGATATGCCTACGGCGACCACGTACTTTGCAAGGCTTCTCTTGGTCGGCTTGAAGGAGGCCTTGAAGACCCTGGAAGAAGGACCCCTTCTCAGGATACCTCGCCTGGACCTGTAAGCCTGCTTTACCTTCTGGATGATCTCGTCCGCCACCTTGTGTATGTCGAGGGATATGGTGCCTGAAGGCTTGGGGACGTAGTCGAAGGCTCCCATGTCGATCAGCTCCATGGTTATCGGTGCGTCCTCCTGGGTCAGGGACGAGACCACGACCACGGGCGTTGGGCACTCCTCCATTATTCGGGCCAGGGCCTCCTTCCCGTCCATCACAGGCATGTTTATGTCCAAGGTCACAACGTCAGGCTTTAGGTTTTTGGTCTTCTCCACCGCCTCAAGGCCGTTCCTGGCGGTGTCTATAACCTCTATCTCCGGATCGCTCTCCAGGATCTCGCGGATCGCCTTCCTCATGAAGGCAGAGTCGTCAACGACGAGGACCCTTATCTTTTTCACCTGAGGACCTCCAGTATGTAAACCACGCTACCGTCTCCTAAGATAGTTATCCCGCTCATCTCCTCGGTGGTGGCTATGAGATCCGGTATGGGCTTCACGACCGTGTCTATGGTGCTTATCACCTCGTCAACCACGACTCCCCTGGAGAGGTGGTTGTCCACGAGCAGCGTAACCGTGCCGTTGGAGGTGCTGCTTACACCGATCCTCTCCGATAGGAACTCTATCTCGAGGACCCTACCCCTGTGGTAGACGACCTTCGTCCCTTTTAGGGTCTTTATGGCCTCCCTCTTTATCTTGAGGACCTCACCCACGTTCTCCGCGGGGATCCCGAAGGTGACGTCCCCTATCCTCACCAGGAGAACCTTCCTTATGGCCAGGGTGAGGGGCAGTGTCAGCTTGACCGTGGTCCCCATCTGGGGCTGGCTCCTGACGTGCACCTCACCCCCAAACTCCCTCATGGTGTTTGCCACCACGTCCATACCCACACCCCTGCCCGAGAGGTCCGTGGCCTGGTCCTTTGTGGAGAAGCCGGGCTGGAATATTATCTGGATTATCTCCTCTTCTGACATCTTCGAGATCTCCTCCTCCGTGTACAGACCCCTCTCCACGGCCTTTCTTCTGACCTTATCCACGTCTATACCTCTCCCGTCGTCGGAGACCTCTATTATGACCGATCCTCCCTCCTGGTAGGCCTTTATCTTCACAAGACCCTCAGGTGGCTTACCGATCCTCTCCCTCTCCTCCACGGATTCTATCCCGTGGTCTATGGCGTTCCTTATAAGGTGGATCATGGGTTCCGCGATCCTTTCCACTATCACCTTGTCCAGCTTGGTCTCTCCTCCCTCCACTTCAAGCTTGACCTTCTTACCCAGGATCCTGGAAAGATCCCTCACCAGCTTGGGGAACCTGTCGAACAGGGTGGAGACTGGGACCATCCTCATCTCCAGGACCGTTCTCTGGAGGCTGTCTATGAGGCTTCTGAACCTC
>WFOY01000242.1 GCA_015487835.1 Aquificaceae bacterium | reverse complement strand
TTCTTCTTCAGCCTCTTCCTCCTCACAAGGATAGGGACCGAGTTCGCCCCCGAGCTCGAAGAAGGTTCCGTTATAGTAAAGGTTTTTCTCGACCCCAACGTCTCCCTTGAAGAAGCGAAGAGAGTAGCCACCGCCATAGAGAAGGAAGCCCTCAACTTCCCCGAGGTGGTGAGGACCTTCTCGACTGTGGGGAGGGCTGAAAAGGGTGAGGTTGTGGACATAAACTACATAGAGACATGGATAATCTTAAAGCCCCAGAGCGAGTGGAGGAGTTTCGAAACGAGGGAAGAGTTCAACCAGATCCTGAGGGAGAGGCTCGCCTGGCTCCCAGCCTCGATAGGGTTCACCCAGCCCATAAAGATGAGGATAGACGAGCTCCTCTCGGGTGTGAGGGCTGACATAGCTATAAAGATATTCGGTCAGGACCCCCAGCTTCTCAACGAGATCGCTGAGAAGGTAAAGGAGATAACGGAGAAGGTCCCAGGTGCTGTCGACGTCCAAAAGGAGATCCAGGCTGGGAGGCTCCAGCTGAGAGTTTACCCCAAGTGGGAGACCTTGGAGAGGTTCGGGATAACCGCGGAGGAGGTCCTTAACGTAATAAAGTACGCCCTCGGCGGGGCTGAGATCGGTGTCCTCCAGAGGGACACCTACCTCTTTCCCATAGTTCTGTCGCTCCCTGAGGAGTTCAGGGGAAACGTGGAGAGACTAAAGGAGATCCCCATATTCGAGAGGGATGGGAAGATCCTAACCTTCGGGGACGTGGCAGACATAAGGGTAGAACCCGGCCTCTTCGTTATCAGGAGGGAAAACAACATAAGGTATGCCCTCGTCATGTGTAACGTGGAGGGGAGGGACATAGGTGGTTTTGTGAGAGAACTCCAGGAGAGGATCCAGAAGGAGGTAAAACTCCCCAAGGGCTACTTCATAACCTACGGAGGCCAGTTCGAGAACCAGCAGAGGGCCATGAAGAGGCTCTCGGTCGCGGTCCCGGTTTCCATATTCCTAATATTCGTCCTGCTCTACCTTAACTTCAACTCGGTGAGGGACGCCCTCGTTGTCATGCTCAACGTACCCTTCGCAGTAATAGGTGGGATCATAGCCCTCTACATCTCGGGCTTTAACCTTTCTGTCCCGTCAGCTATTGGCTTCATAGCCATATTCGGAATAGCTACCCTGAACGGTGTGGTGCTCGTATCCTATATAAGGACTCTACTGGAAAACGGTCATGATGTGAGGGAGGCTGTGAGGCAGGCGGCGATACTCAGGATAAGGCCAATACTCATAACTGCCATCACGACCTTCATAGGACTTATACCTTTGCTTGTGATAAGGGACATAGGATCAGAGGTCCAGAAACCCCTCGCTACGGTCGTTGTGGGGGGTATATTCACCTCAACGTTGCTCACCCTCGTGATCCTGCCCGCCGTTTACGAGTGGGTTTACAGAAGGTTCGCTAAGGAGGAGGTTCTGCCTTATGTCGAGAGAGCAGAGGCATGAGGAGAGAGAGGAGTTTGGGGAGCTTATAAAGTTCACCTTCGCAGGCTTCTTAGGATCCCTATTCGTGGGCTGGATCCTGGACACGGTGGGTGTGAGGAATAACCCTGTGGGGGAGTGCGCGGTGAGGACCCTCGCAGGTGAGGGGGAGAGCATCCTTGAGGGTGTGTTCGCTTTAAAGAAGAGGATCTCCGGTGCTTCCCACTCCCTCGCCCAGGCCTACGGGTGGGGTAAGCTGGTCGGCATGGCGTTCCCCTGGGTCGTGGACTTTGGTAGCAGGATCGCAGGTGTGGACGTTTACGGTTGGCAGGGCTTTTACATACCCTACCTCTACGCTATGAGCGACCAGATAGGGGCCAACGTGGCAGGGTTTATCTATATAAAGAGACACGAGGGGAGCTTCAAAAGGGCCCTTCTCTCCTACTCGAGGAACCCTGTCATGGTGACGAGCCTCCTGATAATCCTTATAGTCCCCCTTGGACTGCTCACCGCCAGGGTTCTTGGCTTCTCTCCAACGAAGAACCTCCTTGTCGCCCTCGAGACCATAGCGGCCAACCTGTGCTGGGTCCCTCCCCTGGTTGGGGTCATATGGGAGAGGAGACGTTAAAGATCTACTTAAAAGGTTCAGAACAGGCTGCCCTCCCTTCTCTCAGACCTTCTCAGGTCCTCAAGGTTTACGTAGTCCCTGATCATATCGAGGAACTCCTCCTCGGATATGGTTTTGACACCAAGCTGCTTGGCTCTGGTGAGTTTGGTTCTCCCCGGGTCCTCCCCTACAACAAGATAGGTCGTCTTGGAGGTGACCGTGTTGGCGAAGGTGCCTCCCAGGATCTCCACGATCTGGCCCGCCCTCTCCCTGGAACAGCACCTTAAGGTCCCCGTAAAGACAAAGACCTTCCCCTTCAAGGGCCCTTCCTTCTCCAGCTTTGTCCTGGTCAGCTTTACGCCGGCCTTCTCCAGCTTCTCTATTACCTTCAGGTTCTCCTCTCTGGAGAAGAACTCCTTTATGCTCCTCGCCACTATGTCACCTATGCCCTCTATCCTTACGATCTTCTCGATTGGCATATCCTTAAGGTCCCATATGCTGTCTATCTCCTGGGCCAGCTTCTTGGCAGTCGTCAGACCCACGTACCTTATCCCGAGGCCGTAGATCACCCTGTCGAGGCCCCTGTTCTTGGACTCCTGGATCGCGTTGTACAGGTTAAGGGCCGCCTTCTCCGCGAACCCTGGGAGCTTTACAAGGTCCGTTACCTTGAGGTAGTAGAGGTCCCCCACGTCCTTCACAAAACCTTTGGAGTAGAGGGCCTTGGCCGTGGCCTCTCCCAGACCTCTTATGTCCATCGCCTCCCTGGACCCCCAGTGTCTCAGCCTGAGGACGACCTGGTCCGGGCAGGCTATGTTTATGCACCTCCAGGCGACCTCTCCGGGTAGCTTTACAAGCTTTGATCCGCAGGAGGGACAGTTCTCGGGGAACTCTATGGGGGTCTCGTCCCCGTCTCTTGCCTCCTTTATCACCTCCACCACGTAGGGTATGACGTCCCCTGCCCTCTCCACCAGCACCAGGTCCCCTATCCTTATGTCCTTTTCTTTGATGAAGTCCTCGTTGAAGAGGGAAACGGAAGAAACGGTCACACCTCCTATCTGGACAGGTTCGAGCTTTCCAACGGGGGTTACCGTTCCCACCCTGCCGACCTGGAAGACCACGCTCACAAGTTTTGTGGTTGCCTGCCTGGCCTTGAACTTGAAGGCTATAGCCCATCTGGGGTGGTGGGAGGTGAAGCCGAGTGTGTCGTAATACTTCCTCACGTTCACCTTCACCACCATACCGTCTATCTCGTAGGGGTAGGTGTCCCTCTTCTCCTCCCACTCCTTGCAGTAAGCTATGACCTCGTCTATGCCTCTGCACAGCTTCATGTCCTTGAAGGGTGTCTTGAACCCTAAGCTGTGGAGCATCCTAACAGCCTCGTAGTGGGTCTCAGGGTACATGTCCTCCGGTTCCACGTAAGAAACTTGGTAAACAACAGCCTCGAGCCTTCTCTTCGCCACCTCAGCAGGGTTCTGGAGCCTGAGGGAACCGGCAGCGGCGTTCCTCGGGTTGGCGAAGGGTGTGAGGCCCTCCTCCATCCTCTCCTCGTTCATTCTCCTGAACTCCTCCCTGCTTATCAGGACCTCACCCCTTATCTCTATGAGCCTTATGCCGAACTTGGAGAAGTCAGCCCTAAGAGGTATTGTCTTTATAGTTCTGAGGTTGTTGGTTATGTCCTCCCCCGTTTCGCCGTCGCCTCTCGTGGCACCCCTGACGAAGATATCGTCCCTGTAAACGAGGGCTATGCCCGCTCCGTCGTACTTGGGTTCGACGCTGTACTCAACCGTCTCCAGGCCGGTGGCCTCCCTCACGCGCCTGTCGAAGTCCCTTAGCTCCTCCTCGGTGTAAGCGTTGTCTAAGGAGAGCATGGGAGTGTAGTGGGAGACCTCGGGGAAGGACCCCGTTATCTCGCTCGCTACCCTCTGGGTAGGGGAGTCGGGGGTAACGATCTGGGGGTACTTACTCTCCAAGTCTCTCAAGGTCCTGAAGATCTGGTCGTACTCGTAGTCGGAGATCACAGGTGAGGCCTGGATGTAGTACTTGTAATCGTGGTACCTTATGACCTCCCGGAGGAGGGGTGCGTACTCTTGGGCCTTTTTGAGGTCCGATCTGCGTATCTGGTCGAGATCCTTTAGGATCCTCCTCGTGAGTTCTATCAGATCCCTCTCCCTTTCGGGTGTGTACATAGTATTAATTTAATCGATCCTGATGCTTATCTCCTTCCGCTGACCGTTTCTCAGCACCACAACCCTGAGGGTGGGCTCGTTTCTCAGGACCTGGAGAACCTTGAAGGCATCCTCTGCGCTGTTTATAGCCACGTTGTTTATAGAAACTAAGACGTCACCGACCCTAAGGCCTGCCCTGTGAAATAGGCTACCCGGTTTTATCCACTCGAACAGGAACCCCTCGGTCTTTCCGTCCCTCACGTAAGGGACCAGTCTTATCTCCCTGAACATGATCCCAGGATCCCTCGTTATCCTCTCAAGATCCCTCTTGGATATCCTTACCTCGGACTTGGAGGTCTGACCGGAGACAGGACCAAGGTGCGTGGGGGTGGCCCTCCTTATCCTTACAGTTATCTCCTTACCGTTCAGTTCGATGACAGCACCTCTTCTGGAAACACCCTTCAGAAGGACTCCTCCCTTCCTCTCTCCCTCTTCCAGGATCAGGGTCTTCTCTCCCACCCTGAGGAGGGCCATCCGCTTACTCCCCACAGCTGTCCCTATCAGGACCACGTCCCCCGTACCTGCCGTCTCAGTTTTAAGTTCGCCCTCCTCACCTCCGAAAACCTTGGAGAAGGCCTGGAGAACTGGTGTTATGTCGGTATCCCTCCTCTCGGGGGTGGGCACCCTGATACCTTTAACCGCCTCCCTCAGGACAAATACGGGGACAACGGACGCCACGAGGAACGCGAGGGATATAACCAAGGGCAGGGAAAGGACAACCCAGTTCATTTAATATTATTATGTTATGACTGTGAAGCCTTATGATGCTGTTGTTGTAGGGGGCGGCGGTGCCGGTCTGAGGACAGCTATAGAGATAGCCAGGGATCCAAAGGTGAAGGTGGCGGTCGTATCCAAGGTTTACCCTACCAGGTCCCACACGGGGGCAGCCCAGGGTGGTCTGAACGCGGCGTTGGGGAACGTGATCCCGGACGACAGCCCCGAGGCCCACGCCTACGATACGGTGAAGGGATCCGACTTCCTGGCGGACCAGGACGCTGTCTTCTTCATGACCAGGAACGCCCCCGATGTGATCTACGAGCTGGACAGGTGGGGGGTTCCCTTCTCCAGACTTCCCGACGGCAGGATCGCCCAGAGGCCCTTCGGCGGTGCCTCCTTCCCAAGGACTGTTTACGCGGCGGACAAGACGGGGCACGCTCTCCTGCACACCCTCTTCGAGCAGGCCCTTTCAAAGGAGAACATAGACTTTTACAACGAGTTCTTCTTGCTGGACCTGATCCACGACGGCGAGAGGGTAAAAGGGGTCTCCGTGTACGACATAAAGAACGGGGAGGTTATCACCCTCGCTGCCAAGGCCGTGGTCCTGGCAACGGGTGGTTTTGCCAGGATCTACTGGTTCAGGAGCACGAACGCCATAGGGAACACGGGGGACGGCCAGGCGGTAGCTCTTAGGAACGGAGTGCCTTTAAAAGATATAGAGTTCATCCAGTTCCACCCCACAGGGCTAGCCAAGACCGGGATCCTCCTCTCGGAGGCGTGCAGGGGAGAGGGAGGGTATCTCCTGAACAGACTGGGGGAGAGATTTATGAAGAGGTACGCACCGGAGAAGATGGAGCTCGCCCCGAGGGAC
>WFOY01000241.1 GCA_015487835.1 Aquificaceae bacterium | reverse complement strand
GTTCAAGATAAACCCCAAGTTCGTCGGCCTGACTGTGGGTCCACCAGTTCCCGCCATCGTGAAGGCACTCGGAAGGGACGCTGAGTACATCTTCGGACCCGTCCAGTGGTCCAAGGCCTTCAGCTACCAGGACCCTCTCTTTGGGGACACGAAGGGCTACATAGAGGCCTACAGGAAGAGGTACGGGGAGGACCCCGAGTACCACTCGGCGGGTGGGACCGCAGCAGCCATGGTCCTCCAGATGGCCCTGGAGAGGGCAGGAACCCTGGACGTGGAGAAGGTAAGGGAGGAGCTTCTGAAGATGAAGGTAGAGACCTTCTACGGTGTGATAGGCTTCGACGAGACAGGAAAGATAGTAACGAAGCCGATGGCTGTGATCCAGATCCAGGGAGGAAAACCCGTTACCGTATATCCCTTCAGGGAAGCTGACCCTATATACCCCAAGCCCGCCTGGAAGTAGATGGACATAATACCCCAGCTCATCCTTGAGTCCCTGCTTTTGGGGGCCTTCTACGCCTTTATGTCCCTGGGGTTCTCCCTCACATGGGGCGTCCTGAACATAATCAACCTGGCCTACGGGAGCTACATACTCTTAGGGTCTTATCTCGCTTACTCTCTTTACACTTACCTGGGTATCGACCCTATCCTCTCCCTTCCCGTCTCCTTCGGGGCTGGCTTTCTCCTGGGACTCCTCACCCAGAGGGTCCTCATAGACAGGGTAATGAGGCTCGAGCCCTTCATGGTCCTTATCCTCACCTTCGGACTCGACATATTCCTCGCCAATTTGCTCAACCTCGTATTCAGGGCAGATGTGAGGTCCATAGACGTCCCCTACGCTGAGAGGAGCTTCATACTCGGCCCTCTGGTCGTAACCGAGGTGAAGGTGGCGGTTTTCCTCCTCTCCCTGGTTCTCACAGGGTCCGTTTACCTACTCCTTCAGAGAACCTGGACGGGCAGGTCCATAAGGGCGGTGGCCCTCGACAGGGAAGGTGCCCAGATAGTGGGGATATCTCCGACGAGGGTCTTTCTGATCACCTCAGGGCTTGGGACAGGTATAGCCCTTTCTTCTGGTAACCTCTACGGTGTGCTCCAGGGCTTCACCCCCTTCGACGGAGGCATGCTGACGGTCAAGGCCTTCCTCGTTAGCATAGTGGGGGGTCTTGGCAGGGTGGAGAGTGCCCTCGCAGGGGGTCTTTTCCTCGGGTTCCTCGAGGTCTTCACCGCCTTCTACTTAGGTGAGGGCTGGAAGTTCTTCGCCTCGTTGATAGCCATGTTCCTCTTCCTACTACTTAGACCGAGAGGACTGCTGGGTGGTAAGTACTATGGGGAGACCTGAGAGGATACTCCTTGTACTGCTTTTGGTCCTTCTTATCTTCCCCCCTCTGCTTACCCAGTACTGGGAGAGGGTCCTGACCTCCGCGCTGATGATATCCTCCCTCGCCCTCGCCCAGAATATACTCCTCGGGTACACGGGCTACCCTGCCTTCGGCTGCATAGCCTTCTTCGGTATAGGGGGCTACACCACCGCCGTCCTTATGAAGAACTACGGGATGCCCTTCTGGGTCTCACTGCCGGCAGGTGCTCTCTTTGCGGCCCTCCTCGCCTTGATCATAGCCCCTCCCCTGATGAGGCTCAAAAGCCACTACTTTGCCATAACGACCCTGGCACTCCAGCTCGCCCTCGGGGAGTTCGTGGCCAACTTGGAGTTCACGGGGGGAGCCCAGGGTATAAACCTCCCCATCTACAGGGGTCCGGGTGGTTACCTTGTCTTCTTTTACATGTTCTGGGCACTGACCCTTTTCTCCTTCCTCCTGAACGCTTACATAGATAAGTCAACCTTCGGTTACGCCCTCAAGGCTATAAGGGAGGACGAGGTAGCTGCCGAGACCCTCGGGGTGAACACGGTGATCTTCAAGAGCATCTCCTTCTCGGTCATGGCCCTTATAACCGGCTTCGCAGGGGGGATATACGCCTACTGGATAACCTACATAGACCCTACCTCCATGTTCGACCCTCTGCTCTCGGTTAAGGTCTTCGTGGCCCTGCTGATCGGAGGTCTGGGGACAGTTGGGGGACCCTTGGTGGGTGCCTTCCTCCTCGAGATCCTCTCAGAGGTCCTGTGGGGTCAGTTTCCTAAGGTCCACGGGCTTATCTTGGGACTTCTCATAGTCCTCATCGTGCTTATCATACCAAGTGGTATATGGAGGAGATGAGCTTGCTGGTGGTGGAGGAGGTTTCAAAGAGCTTCGGAGGGAACCGGGCCCTGGACGGTGTGAGCTTCACCCTTGGGGAGGGTGAGATCCTCGGCATAGTTGGGCCGAACGGGTCCGGTAAGACCACACTCCTTAACATCCTCAGCGGCATAGTGAGGCAGGACTCGGGGACGGTTCTCTTCATGGGAAGGCCCATAGACGGGCTGAGACCTCACCTCAGGGCCAAGATGGGCATAGGGAGAACCTTCCAGATAACAAGGATCTTCTCGAACCTGACGGTCCTCGAGAACGTCATGATACCACTCCACTACGGGGGGCCCGGATCGGACAGGGACAGGGCTGAGGAGATACTCAGCATGGTGGGCCTCATCGAGATGAAGGACAGGAGGGCTGGCGGTCTCTCCCTCGCCCAGAGGAAGAGGCTCGAGCTCGCAAGGGCCTTAGCACTACAGCCCAAGGTCCTTCTTCTGGACGAGGTCTTCGCAGGGCTGAACCCTGTATCCATAAGGGAGATCCTCGACCTCCTTAAGACCCTGCACTCGGAGACAGGGGTGGCCATCATACTCGTGGAACACGTCCTCAAGGCCCTCTTCCAGATAACGAGGAGGGTCATAGTCCTCAGCGAGGGGAGGATAATATACGAGGGACCGCCGGAGGGTATGGCCGAGAGTAGGGAGGTTGTGAAGGCTTACTTAGGGGAGAGGTATGAGGGTCCTTGAGGTATCCGACCTGGAGGCGGGTTACGGGGACGTCCAGGTCCTGAGATCTGTAAGCATGCACGTGAACGAGGAGGAGGTGGTGGCCATATTCGGATCCAACGGGTCAGGCAAGAGCACCTTCCTCAAGGTCCTCATAGGGACCTTGAAGCCCTGGGGAGGGACCCTAAAGTACATGGACCACCACATAGAGGACCTCCCCCCTGAGGAGAGGGTGAGGAGGGGTATGGCCCTCGCCGCTGAGGGAAGGAAGCTCTTTCTGGGCATGACCGTCGAAGAGAACCTCCTCCTTGGTGCCTGGACGAACAGGGAGAGATCCAAGGAGAACCTTGAAAAGGTCTACACCTACTTTCCAGACCTCTACAGGAAGAGGAAGGATCTGGCGGGGGACCTTTCGGGAGGCCAGCAGCAGATGCTCTCCATAGGGAGGGCCCTGATGAGTAACCCCAAGCTCCTCATGATAGACGAGCTCTCCTTGGGCCTCGCTCCTGCCGTGGTTACCAAGATAGCGGACGTACTGCTGAGGATAAGGGAAGAGGAAGGCGTATCCATGATCGTGGTAGAGCAGGAGGTGTCCTTAGCCCTCGACATATCGGACAGGGCGTACGTGTTCGACCTGGGGGAGATAGTGGACGAGGGGAGGTCCGAGGACCTCCTCCGGAGAGACTCTATAAGGAAGACCTACCTCTCAGTCCTCTAAGGTGGAGACGTCCCCCACGTCCAGTCCGAGCTCCTGGGCTTTGAGGACTCTCCTCATTATCTTTCCGCTCCTCGTCTTTGGCAGCTTCTCGACGAACTCTATCTCGTCCGGCACGGCTATCGCCCCCAAGATGTTCCTCACGTGGAGCTTGAGTTCTTCCACCAGCTTGTCCGAAGGTTCCACACCCCTCTTGAGGATGACGAAGGCCTTTATGGACTCACCCTTAACCTCGTGGGGTTTGCCTATGACTGCCGCCTCGGCCACCGAGGGGTGGTCCACAAGGGCACTCTCCACCTCCATGGTTCCTATCCTGTGTCCTGCGACGTTTATGACGTCGTCAGCCCTTCCAAGGATCATTATGTAGCCCTCTTCATCGTAAGAGGCCAGGTCCCCAGCGAAGTAAACTCCAGGTATGGTGTTCCAGTACTTCTCGTACCTCTCGGGCTCTCCCCAGCAGGTTCTCAGCATGGAGGGCCAGGGTGTCTTTATAACCAGGAAGCCGACCGTGTCGGGCGGGAGCTTTTTCCCGTCCTTGTCCACTATCTCCACCTCGACGGAGAACATAGGTTTCCCCGCCTTCCCGGGCTTGGCAGGGTAGGAGGGAACCGTCGTTATCATGTGGGCCCCGGTCTCCGTCTGCCACCAGGTATCCACGATCACGCACTTCTCCCGTCCGATATTCTTGTAATACCAGTGCCAGGCCTCGGGGTTTATGGGCTCTCCCACCGACCCGAGGATCCTGAGAGAGGAGAGATCGTACTTGGCGGGCCACTCCTCACCGTACCTCATGAACATCCTTATGGCCGTCGGCGCAGTGTAAAAGACGTTCACCCTGTACTTCTCCACGTAGCTCCACCACCTTCCAGGGTCGGGGTAGTCGGGAGCTCCCTCGACTATGAGTGAGGTCACGCCGTTGGCGAGTATCCCGTAGACTATGTAGGAGTGCCCCGTTATCCAGCCTATGTCCGCCGTGCACCAGAAGACGTCGTCCTCGTGGAGGTCGAAGACCACCTTTGAGGTGAAGTAGGTCTGGACCATGTAACCACCCGTCGTGTGGAGAACACCCTTAGGCTTCCCTGTGGTCCCCGAGGTGTAGAGTATGAACAGTGGGTCCTCCGCGTCCATAGACTCAGGCTCGCAGAAGGGATCAGCCTTCTTCACCATCTCCTCGAAGTTCACGAACATGTCCCCCATGTCCTCTGTGAGGGTGTCCCCGTCCCTGTCCCAGACGACGATCTTCTCGACGAAGTCGAGACCGTCTATAGCCTTCTGGACCGTAGGCAGGAGGTCTATCCTCTTCCCCCTCCTCTTGGTGTAGCTGGCTGTAACCACAACCTTAGCCTTTGCGTCCTCTATCCTTGTCCTTAGGGCACCTTCCGAAAAGCCCGCGAACACCACGCTGTGTATGGCCCCTATCCTGGCGCAGGCGAGCATGGTGGCCACGGCCTCTATGGTGTTGGGCATGTATATGGAGACCCTGTCACCCTTCTTGACACCAAGGGACTTTAGCCCGTTGGCTATCCTGCAGACAAGCTCGAGCAGTTCTCCGTAGGTGATCTTCTTCTCCCTGTTGTCCTCATCTATGTATATGTAAGCCACCTTGTTCCTCTTCCCGTTCTTAACGTGCCTGTCGAGGCAGTTGTAGGTTATGTTTGTCTTCCCTCCTACGAACCACTTTGCGTAGGGGAAGTTCCACTCAAGGACCTTGTCCCATTTCTTGAACCAGTGTAGCTCCTCCGCCACCTTGGCCCAGAAACCTTCCCTGTCCTTTACAGACTCCTCGTAGAGGGACTCGTAATCCTTTATCCAGGCCCTCTCCACTATATCCTTTGGAGGTTCATACTTCTCCTTTACTTTGAGGAGAACCTCGGCCTTCTCCTGCTCAGCCATATCTCCACCTCCTGGGAT
>WFOY01000240.1 GCA_015487835.1 Aquificaceae bacterium | reverse complement strand
CTTATATTCGGAGCATCCATACTCATATGGATCCTGCTGAACACACCACCAGGGGTTAAGAACATATCCGATAGCGTAGCCGGGAAGATAGGGAGGGCTCTCGTTCCCGTGTTCGAACCCATAGGCATAGACAACTGGAGGGCGACGACCTCCCTTATCCCGGCCTTCCTCGCGAGGGAGATAGTGATAAGCTCCATGGGGACCATATACATGGCCGAGGAGTACGAGACTGTCGAGGAGTTCGATGTGAGGGAGGAGCTGAGGAGCCAGTTAGAATCGCTCGGAAGGGCGGTAGTGGACGCCTTTCTATCGTTGGCAACCCTGAAGATAGTGGCCTTTGAGGTTGAAGAGGAGGACGAGACACTAAAAAACATCATAGCTAAGGATTTCACGCCGGCATCCGCCATGTCCTTTATGGTCTTCATACTCATATACACCTCCTGTCTCGGGACCTTCGGAGTCCTCGTTAGGGAGATAGGTAAGAGGAGGGCAACCCTTTTCTTAGGATACAGCTTTGTAGCAGCTTGGGTCTTCTCCTTTTTGGTTTACAGGGTGGCCGGCTTGATATTACAATAGAACCATGTGCGGGATAATAGGCTACACGGGAGGGGATCCTGCACTCCCCTTACTTCTTGGAGGCCTTGAGAGGCTCGAGTACAGAGGCTACGACTCCGCCGGCATAGCCATAATAGAAGGGAGGAAGCTGGTCATCGAGAAGAAGGTGGGGAAGATAAGGGAGCTGGTGAGGAGCCTCTGGGGAAAGCCCTTTTCAGGAAAGACGGGCATAGGACACACCAGGTGGGCGACCCACGGCGCACCCTCTATAAAAAACGCCCATCCCCACACGGACTCTAAGGGTGAGTTTGCCGTCGTCCACAACGGGATAATAGAGAACTTCCTCGATCTTAGGGAGGATCTAAAAAGGGAAGGCGTCAAGTTCAAGTCCGAGACGGACACCGAAGTCATAGCCCACCTCATAGCGAGGAGCTACAGAGGGGACCTGCTCTCGGCGGTCCTCGAGACCGTGGAGAAGCTAAAAGGAGCCTTTGCCTTTGCCGTCATAACCGTCCACGAGCCTGGGAGGATAGTGGGTGTCAAGCAGGGAAGCCCCCTCGTGGTGGGGATAGGGGAGGGTGAGAACTTCCTCGCCTCGGACATACCCGCCATACTCCCCTACACGAGGAGGGTGATAACTTTGAGCGACGGGGAGATAGCGGACCTCACCCCCGAAGGGGTGAACATATACGACTTCCTCGGGAACCCTGTCACCAAGGACATAATGATAGTCCCTTGGGACATAGTCTCCGCGGAGAGGGGAGGCTTCAAGCACTTCATGCTGAAGGAGATCCACGAACAGCCAAAGGCTGTCGGTGACACGGTGAGGGGTCTCCTCTCCTCAGGGGAAGTTCTCCCCTTCAGCCTTAAGGAGTTCAGGAGGGTGATCCTGATAGCCTGCGGGACCTCCTACCACGCAGGTCTGATCGGCAAGTTCTGGTTCGAGAGGTTAGCTGGCGTCCCCACGGAGGTCG
Organism: Aquificaceae bacterium; assembly: GCA_015487835.1. Lineage (GTDB taxonomy): Bacteria > Aquificota > Aquificia > Aquificales > Aquificaceae > Hydrogenivirga. The sequence continues at coordinate 4,059 of WFOY01000240.1, read as the reverse complement.
TCTACGCCTCCGAGTTCAGGTACTCGGGTTCTCCCGTCTCGGAGGAGGACCTGGTGATAGGGATCTCTCAGTCGGGGGAGACGATAGATACGAAGTTCGCTGTGAACATGGCAAAGGAAAAGGGTGCAAAGACTGTAGCCCTCGTGAACGTGGTCGGAAGCTCCCTCGACAGGGAGTCGGACCACTCGGTCTACACCCACGCGGGACCAGAAATTGGAGTTGCAGCCACAAAGACCTTCACAGCCCAGATCGCAGCCCTCTACTTTTTAGCTCTAAGGGAGAACCCAGACAGGGAGACGCTTCTCTCAGATCTCATGAGGGTCCCCTCCCTCATAGAGGAGGTCTTAGAGAAGGCTGAGGACATAGAGAGGGTCGCTGAGAAGTTCATGAAGAAGAAGAACTTTTTATACCTCGGGAGATACCTCAGCTATCCTATAGCCCTCGAGGGGGCCTTGAAGCTGAAGGAGATATCCTACATACACGCTGAAGGGTATCCTGCGGGCGAGATGAAGCACGGACCGATAGCCTTGATAGACGAGAACATGCCAGTAGTCGTGGTAGCTCCCCAGGACAGGGTCTACGAGAAGACCCTCTCCAACATAGAGGAGGTGAGGACGAGGAAGGGGATAGTCATAAGCGTCGGCTTCGAAGGGGACGAGAGGCTAAAGAAGGTCTCTTCGGAGTTTTTGGAGGTGCCTCCGATAGTTGAGGATCTTACACCTTTTCTTACAGTTATTCCCCTCCAGATCCTTGCCTACTACATAGCGAGCAGGCTTGGTCTCGACGTGGACCAGCCGAGGAACCTGGCAAAGACTGTCACTGTTGAGTGAATAAGAACTCAAGGAGGGCCTTCTGGGTGTGGAGCCTGTTCTCCGCCTGCGTGAAGATGAAGTCCGCAAACTTCTCGAAGACCTCTTCCGTTATCTCCTCACCCTTCTTAGCGGGGAGGCAGTGCATAACGAGGACCGAGTCCTTAGCCTTCGAGAGGAGTTCCCCGTTCACCTGAAAGGGTCTTAAAGCCTCGATCTTCTCCTCCCTTCTCTCGTCCCCCATGCTGAACCAGACGTCCGTGTAAACAACGTCCGCCTCCTTCACAGCCTCTACGGGGTTGGTCGTGAGGTATATGTTCCCACCTGTGAAGTTAGAGAGATCCAGTCCAGCCTGGAGGTAGTAGCTGTCAGGTCCGTAGCCTTCTGGGGTCGCCACAAAGAGGTTGAGGCCAAAGAGACCGGCTGCCACCAGCCACGTGTTGCATACGTTGTTCCCGTCCCCGACGAAGGCTATCTTTATCTCCCTTATGCCCTCCCCGAACTTCTCGTAGAGGGTGAAGACGTCGCTCAGGATCTGGCAAGGGTGGGACTTCTCCGTGAGGGCGTTTATGACGGGCATCCCCGCCCACCTGGTGAACTCCTCGATCCAGGTGTGGGAGTGGGTCCTTATGATGATGCCGTCTAAGTATCTTGTCAGGGTTCTTGCGGTGTCTCTGACGTCCTCACCCCTCGAGATCTGAAGCTCCCTCTCCTGGAGGAATATGGCGTTTCCACCGAGCTGGTTTATGGCCACCTCGAAGGAGACCCTCGTCCTCGTCGAGGGTTTGGTAAAGAGGAGTCCAAGGTCCTTACCCTCCAGTACCCTCTGGATCTCGCCCCCTTCCTTTATCTCCCGGGTCCTCCTGATTATGTACCAGCTCTCCTCAGGGTCGAGGTTCCAGAGGTCTACAAAGTCACGCTTCATAGGACTATTATAATCCTGACTGTTCCAGTTCCTTAAGCTTCTTGAGGATCCTCTCCTTCTGCCCCCTCTCGCCTTCCTTGCCCGCCTCGAGAAGATCCAGTGCAGCCTTGTAGTATCTTAGGGCTGACTCCTTGAAACCCATCTTGAGGAGGACGTCCCCCACGTGCTCGTTCACCACGGGATCGTCGTAGGCTCTCCTGAGGGCGTCCAGGAGATACTGTATGGCCTTCTCATAGTCACCCTTCAGATAGTAAACCCAGCCCATGCTGTCTATGTAAGCTGGGTTCTCCGGATCTGCTGCAAGGGCTTTCCTTATCAGGTCCTCAGCCTCGTCTATCCTAGCGTCCCCGTACCATAGCAGCAGGGAGTAGCCAAGGTGGTTGTAGAGATCAGGGTTGTTGGGTTCCAGATCCATTGCCTTCCTGAGGGCCTTCTCCACATCCACTATCCTGCCCAGGTGGTCGAGAACTATGGCCTTGAGAAAGTAAGTCCTGTAATCCCTTGGATTTAGTGATATGGCCTTGTCCAGAACCTTCAGGGCTCCCTCGTAGTCTTCCTTATCGATCAGGAGGTTGGCCTTCAGCATATGCAGCCTCACGTTCGCCGGGTTAAGGAAGAGGCCTTTCTCTATCAGATCCTCGGCCTTTTCGTTCTCCTTCAGGTGCATGTAGACGGTGGCGAGCCTCTCTATAACCTTAGGGTTGTTGGGTATCTTGGAGTATATGTCCTCGTATATCTCCCTGGCCTGTTCGATGTCTCCCGTTACCTCCAGGGCAAGAGCGTAGGAGTAAGCTACGTTGAGGTCCTCAGGGAACTCCCTGTGCAGCTTCTCTAAGACATCCCTCGCCTCCTCAAAATCCCCCGACTGGAGGAGGGCTATCCCGTACTGGTAACCGTACTGGTAGCTTGAGGGGAACATATCGTAAAGCTTCCTGAAGAAACCTTTTGCCTCCTCCACCCTCCCTGTCGCCATGTACAGCTGGGCCAGCTTCTCGAGCACAACCCGGTTGTTAGGGTCCTCCTTCAGGACCTCCTTGTACAGCTTCTCGGCCTTTGAGTACTCCTCCCTCCTCTCGTATATCCTCCCAAGGGTCACGAACGCAGCCTCAAAGGTCTTCCTTATCTCCAGGGCCTTCTGGAGGTACTCGATCGCCTTGTTCACGTTCCCTTCCTTCATGTATATCTGACCGAGCAGGTAGTAGGGGAAGGGGTTGTCGGGACTTATCTCTGCGAGCCTCTCTATAACCTCCTTGGCCCTTTCGGTCCTTCTCATCTTAAGGTACTCGTCCGCCAGGAATATGAGAACCTCCCTGTTGTTGGGGAACTTTCTGTAAGCCTCCTCGAGTATCTTTACAGCCTTGTTCTTCTTACCCTGGAGTCTGTAAACGCTGTATATGGCTATGTAAGGGTCAACCTGGTCCGGAAATCTTTTAAGGTACTCGTTTGCTATCCTCAGGGCCTCCTCCGAATCCTTAAGGGACATGACCAGCTTTATGGTGTCCATGTAGAGGGCCGGGGTGGGTCTCTCTTTTAGGGCCTTTAAGCAGTGAACCTTGGCCCTCTTCGGATCCTCAGAGAGGTACCTGCACATTAGGTAGTCGAAGTAGTAGTTACCGTAAGCTGAGGAAGCTACCAGGATCACACCCAGGAGTACACCTAACATCACCTTCCTTCCTTGTAGATAAGTATAGGTATCTCTACCCTCCTGAATACCTCTGTGGAGGTGCTCCCCAAGATGATCCTCTTTAGTCCCGATAGGCCCCTGCTCCCCATTATGAGGAGATCTATGTCGCCGTTCTCCTTGATCCTTTTAATTATCTCCTCCGCCGGGTTGTCCCCTTCCCTGAGGGTTACCTGGACCTCGAAGCCCTCTTCTCTGAAAGCCTCCTTTAGCGTCTCTATGTACTTCTTCTTCTCCTCCCTGTACTTCGCGTATATGGCCTCCCCTATTCTTTCCACGATCGGTATGTCTATTGGCTCCTCCACGTGGAGGATCTCAACGGAGACCTTGAAGGGCTTGAGGAACTTGATGGCGAACTCCACAGCCTTCTCCGCCGTTTTTGAGAAGTCGTAGGCGATGATCACCTTCTTCGAGAAGGTGGGCTCAAAACCCTTCACCACTATCATGGGTTTGAAGCTGTGCTTCACCACCTTCTCCGCCGTTGATCCTATAAGGATCTTCTCCACCAGACCCTTCTTGTGGCTTCCTATCACCACCAGATCTGGATCTTCTCTCTCTTCAGTTTCCAGGATCAGGTTCCTGGGGTCGCCCACCTCGACGATCACCCTCGACCTCACAGGCTTGAGGAAGTCCTGGAGGGACCT
>WFOY01000239.1 GCA_015487835.1 Aquificaceae bacterium | reverse complement strand
CGTGTGGTCCACCCTGAGTTCGACATGTACGGTAATGAGGTCTGGGTGTCCGTATGGGGTAGGAAGGACAAACCCTCAGCCATCGTAGTCTTCGACGACAGGACCATGAAGATAAAGAAGGTCATAACCGGTGACTGGGTGAGAACACCCACGGGCATCTTCAACGTTTACACGACGACCAACGACATTTACTGAGGAGGGTGATATGGCCCCTCTCATCTCACCACTATCCCTCGCCCCCTCCCTTTCCCTTCTTCTTTTTTCCTTTTCGTTAGCCCTCGACGGCAAAGCCCTCTACGAAAGGTACTGCGCCTCCTGCCACGGTGAGAACAGGCTTGGGAAGACAGGACCTCCCCTCATACCCCAGACCCTGATCGGGAAGGAGGACAGCTATCTACTGAGGGTCATAAGGAGAGGTGTCCCTGCCTCGAGTATGCCTGGCTTTGACCTAAGTGAGAACCAGATAAGGATGATAGTGGAGTACATCAAGTCCCCCGTTTCTGAGGTCAGGTACGGTGTAAGCGATATACGAAACTCAAGGAGTGTCCTGAACAGACCCCCCGCAGCTTACAGCATTCGGGATCCGAAAAACCTCGTGGTCTTCGTTGACAAAGGGAAAGGGGAGGTGGTCCTCCTGGAGGGCGAAAAGGTCCTGGACAGCTTTAAGTTCGGCAACGTTCACGGGGGCGTGAAGTTCTCAGAGGAAGGCTTCTATGTACCCTCGAGGGACGGGTGGGTGGCCTTTTACAGTCTCAAGGAGAAGAGGCCCAAGTACAGGGTAAGGCCTTGTGTATATCTCAGAAACATAGCGGTCCAGAGGGGAAGGATCGCGGCCGCCTGCACACTCCCTAAAACGGTCGTCTTGCTCAACAGTGACCTGGACCCTGTAAAGGTCGTTCCTCTCCAGGGAAGACCTGCCGCCGTTTACCCCTACGGCAGGGGGTACATAGTAGCCTTCAGGGACCTCGCCAAGGTAGCCCTCTTAGACTATGAGGGCAACATAAGTTACGTCCCCATAGACACATCCCTTGATGACTTCTTCATAGACCCCTTGGAGAGGTACCTGGTAGGAGGATCGAGGGGTGAGGGCAAGATCCTGGTTTACTCGCTACCGGACCTCAGCCGGGTAGCAGAACTCAGGATCCGTTCCCTCCCACACCTGTTCTCGGTGGCCTTCTGGTACGCTGACGGATCCTTCTTCTTCGCTACCAGGCACATAGGATCGGACATCGTGACCGTATGGCGGATGTACTCCTGGAGGAAGGTAAAGGAGATAAAGGTAGGGTCCGGAGGTTTCTTCGTAAGGACGCACCCCTCCACCCCTTACCTCTGGGTCGATGGGGGTGACGGGCATCTGGTCCTGATAGATAAGAGGTCCTTTGAGGTAACAAGGAAGAGATTAGCCCACTGGGGCAGGCTGACCCACGTGGAGTTCTCCGGAGACGGCAGGTTCGCCTACCTGAGCCTATCGGGGAACGGGCTCTTCATCCTGGACACCCAGCTGTTCAGAGAGGTCGCCTTTATGAAAACTTCTAAGCCAGCCGGGAAGTATAACCCGGTCATGAAGACAAGAAGAGGATCGGCCGCACTCCTCGGCTACCAGGTGTTCATGAACAAGTGCTGGGGGTGCCACCACACCACCCGCCAGGCCTTCGGCCCACCCATGAGATGGATAGCCACCCACAGGGATAAAGACCTCATAGTAGCCCAGATCCTGAACCCCGAGGGCACTTCCAGGTTGTTAGGTTACGCGAGGAACAATATGCCGAGGATAAGGATGAGTCCTGAAGAAGTAGAGGCGATCCTCCGGTTCATGGAGTTCCTGAAGGAAGAACCTGCGAGGTAGTAGTTACCATGCTTAGGGTAACCGAGTTCTTGAGGCACGCCCTTGAGGGGACGAGACCAAGACCCATGGAGGGTGTGGTCCTGATCTGGAACCTGACGAACAGGTGCAACCTAAGCTGCAAGCACTGTTACTCCTCGGCGAACTTGGACACAGGTGGGGACCTGACCAAGGAGGAGATCCTCTCCCTAATACCCTCCCTGAAGAGGATCGGTGTGAGGTTCGCTGTCCTCTCTGGGGGTGAGCCCCTGATCAGGGACGACCTCTTGGACATAGCGGCCCTTTTGAGGTCAAAGGGCATAAGAACTTACCTCTCCACGAACGGGATCCTCATCACCAAGGAAAACGTGAGGGACATAGCCTCCTGCTTTGACTACGTTGGGGTGAGCGTGGACGGGACGCCCAAGGTGCACGACGCCTTCAGGGGAAAGGTCTCCTCCTTCGAAGAGGCGGTCAGGGCCATAGAGATCTGTATGTCGGAAGGCATAAAGACGGGCATCAGGTTCACCCTGACCTCCCTGACCTTGGACAGCCTCCCCTTCGTGTTCAAGCTGGCCAGGATCATGGGAGTACCCAGGTTCTACATATCCCACCTGGTCTACGCAGGCAGGGGTCTGAGGATCAGCGGTGTCCATAGGAGGGACTACAGGGCAGCCGTAGAGTTCGTAATCAGAACGGCCATCGATTGGATCGAGAGGGGCATAGATACGGAGATCGTAACAGGCAACAACGAGGCCGACGCGGTAGTCCTATACAAAGAGTTCAGCGAGAGGTACCCGGACAGGTCAAGCTACCTCCTCATGATCCTCAAGGCGTGGGGAGGCAACCAGGCCGGTGTCAGGCTCATGAACATAGACTTCAGAGGGAACGTAAGGCCGGATCCCTTCTTCCCTATAACCTTGGGCAACATCAGGGAGAGGCCTCTGGAGGACATATGGATGTCCAACGGGATCCTCTCCTGGTTGAGGGAAAGGCCGAGGAGGGTGTCGGGCAGGTGCTCAGCCTGCCCATACCTGGATATGTGCAACGGGAACTCCAGGGCGAGGGCTTTGGTCACCTACGGAAGCATAGATGCGGAGGACCCCGCATGTTACCTCTGATAGTTTTGTTGGTCTTTGGGATGGTTTTCGCCCAGCAGATCTGGGTGGTGGAGCGGGAGAGGGGTGCTCTGGCCGTTATAGAGGGTAACCACATCTCCGAGATAAAGGATCTGGGCGACCTCAACCACGCCACCCTGAAGTTCAAGAATGGCCGTGCGTACCTGGTAAGCAGGGACGGTTACCTATCCCTTATAGATATAAAAACAAAAAAGATCCTAAAGAGGATAAAGGTAGGATCGAGCACCATAGGTCTTACCTTCTGCGGAAACAGGGTCGCCGTTGCCAACTACGAACCCAAAACGGTGGTTATCCTCTCCGAGGATCTCGAACCCCTCAGGGAGATCCAGACCGGATCCAGAAACGTGGGGATAAAGAGCTGGAAGGGAGTTCTTGTGTTCTCCCTTATGGACAGGGATGAGGTCTGGGTTCTGACCTGTGGGGGCAGGCTTTTGAAGAGGTTCACCGTATCACCCATGCCCTTCGACGCCCTGATCGCAAACGGTCGCTACCTGGTCGGCTTCTTTAAAGGGGGTAAGGTGGGCCTCTTGGACCTCAAGACCATGTCCTACAGGGAGATAGCCCTGGGGTCTGGCAAGGAGGCTGTCCTTAAGGTCCCCCACTTTGGAACTTGGGCCGTATGGAAAGGGAAGGCCTACATACCTGCGGTCGGGGAGAGGAAGGTTTACGTTCTTGACCTCGTATCCATGAAAGTTCTGGGATCCGTAGATGTTCCAGGCCTTCCCGTATTTGCGGTCCTCTCCCCGGACGGTAGGTACGTGGCTGTGAACTTCAGCGGTGACAAGGAAGACTTCGTAGCCCTGATATCGAGAAAGGAGGGAAGGGTCGTTGGATCGAGGAGGGTCGGCAGGAGGGTGATACACCTCAGGTTCTCCCCCGACGGGAAGCACCTCTATCTCTCCTCTTACTACGAGAACAAGGTCAAGAAGGTAACCGTCCCAGACCTGAAGGTGGTGGAGGAGATACCCGTGCCGACACCCTCCGGCCTGTTCATAGGAGGTTAAAGGATGGGAAAGGTCTATATCGTGGGATCTGGTCCTGGGGACCCAGATCTCCTGACCCTGAAGGCTGCGAGGATCCTGAGGGAGGCTGACGTTGTCCTCTACGATAGGCTTGTCAGCAACGATGTCCTGTCCCTCACGAAACCGGGATGCCTGCACGTTTACGTGGGCAAGGAGGACGGGAAGCACACCATACCCCAGGAGGAGATAAACAGGCTCCTCCTGTACTACGCCACGATCTACGAGAAGGTGGTCAGGCTGAAGGGCGGGGATCCCTTCATATTCGGAAGGGGTGGGGAGGAGGCGGTCTTCTTAGCCAAGAACGGCATACCCTTCGAGGTGGTGCCCGGGATCAGCTCCTTCTACTCGGTCCCAGCGTACGCGGGCATACCCCTCACCATGAGAGGTCTGTCCTCCTCCTTCGCCGTGGTCACAGGTCATGAGGCTCCCAATAAGGAGAGACGTGTGAACTGGAGGTCCTTCAAGGACGTGGACACACTGGTAATTCTCATGGGCGTTAAGAACAGGCAGAGGATAGCGAGGGAACTCATAGAGGCGGGAAGAGATCCAAACGATCCCGTTGCCTTCATAGAGAGGGGCACGACTGAGGACCAGAGGATAGTGATCTCAACGCTCAGGGAGGTCTCCGAGAACCCACCGGAGGTCCACCCTCCAGCTGTCTTCGTGGTCGGCAAGGTGGTGGAGATCCACAGGTACGTGAGGGACTTCCTCGAGAACCTGATCACCCTGGAGGGAATACACAATGCAGATACGTGAAGTCCTCGGATCTGTCCAGGAGGACCTCCCTCTGGTTTCTGAGCCCTTCAGATACTTAGCTGAAAAGGTAGGCCTCGGCGAGGGGAGGGTGCTAACAGTCCTCCAGCAGCTCAAGGAGGAGGGTGTGATAAGGCAGATATCACCCATATACGATACGAGGAGATCGGGCTACGACTCCGCACTCGTAGCCTTCAGGGTCGATCCGGACCGTCTCGATCTGGTGGCTGAGAGGGTAAGCTCCCACCCTGGAGTCAGCCACAACTACGAGAGGGAACACACCTTCAACCTCTGGTTCACGATCGCCGTCCCTCCCGACGGGACGCTCACGCTGGAGGATACGGTCGAGATCTTAGCCTCCACGCCCGGTGTCAGAGAGTTCAGGATCATGAGGTCCTTAAGAACCTTCAAGATAGGGGTGAGGCTGAACTTCAGGTCATTGTTCGAGAGGGAGGAGGTAACCCCCCCTCCTGAGGAGGGACCTGTCCACCTCTCACCCCTCGAGAAGGAGGTCATAAGGAACACCCAGGAGGACCTGCCCCTCGTGCCGAGACCCTTCGCCCTCTTAGCCTCACGTATGGATATGGACGAAGAGACCCTGCTTTGGGTACTTGCTGGTCTAAAGAGGAAAGGAGTAATGAGGAGGTTCTCCGCAATACTCAGACACAGAAAGGCCGGTTTTAAGGCCAACGGTATGGTCGTCTGGAGGGTGCCTGAGGAGAGGGTGGAGGAGGTGGGGAGGTTCCTCTCCAGCTTCAGGTGTGTGTCCCACTGTTACGAGAGATACGGGTGGGACTACAACCTCTTCTCTATGGTCCACGGGAGAAGCAAGGAGGAAGTTGAGGGGTTCGTTGAGAAGGTAGGTGATCACCTGGGTCTGAAGGACCGGGTCATCCTCTTCTCCAGGAGGGAGTTCCTGAAGAGGAGGGTGAAGATCTTTTCGGAGGACTTCTATGAATGGGAGAGAAGAGAGTTTGGATCTGTTACACACAAAGGAGAGGATAGCGAGGGCAGCGGTTAGGCTCTTCTCCCGAAAGGGCTTCAAGGGCACAACCATAAAGGACATAGCCAGGGAGGTGGGGATAACGGAAGGGGCCATATACAGACACTTCGCAAGCAAGGAGGACATAATACGCCACCTCACGAGGAGGATCACCGAAGATCTGGGGAGACGGATACAGAGGGAGGTCCTACCACAAAAAACCTTCAGGGACAAGGTCTCAAAGCTGGTCGAGGTTCTGGTGAGGTACGCCTTCGAGAACCCGGACGAGTTCAGATACCTGACGGTCTACCACATACTTAGGGAGGAGGTCCCCCAGGAAGATCTGCCCGGAAGAAGGATACTGGAGATGTTCAGGAACGCCTACGCAAGGGGAGAAACCGACCTCATCCCCGAGGTGGTCCTCAGCGTAGTCATAGGTTCGGTTGACAGGATATTCATCCTCAAAGATCTGGGGCTCGCCACAGCCTCGGAGGAGGATATACTCGACCAGATCAGGAGGGCCATACTGAAGGCGGTCACCTGATATCCAGATCCCTTACCCAGTCCCAGTTCTCCTCGAACCACTCCAGAGTTCTCTTTATGCCTTCCTCCAAGCTCACCTTCGGCTCCCACCCGATCAGCCTCTTCGCCTTCTCTATGTCAGCCCAGGTGGATCTGAGATCCGCCCTGTGAAACTCCCTGTTTACAACCTGGGGTCTTTTCCCCGAGAACCTGCCTACCATGTCTATGATCTCCCCGATCCGGTGAGGCCTGTTCCCGCCCAGGTTTATTATCTCGTAGCCCGTTAGGTCGAGGGATCTCACCGTGCCCTCGGCAATATCGTCCACGTAGGTGAAGTCTCTGCTCTGGGTCCCGTCCCCGAAGACCTCCAAGGGTTCTCCCTTCAGGGTCCAGTAGATAAACCTGAAGACGCTCATGTCCGGTCTCCCGGCGGGGCCGTAAACGGTGAAGTACCTGAGGACGGTAACATCTATACCGTAGAGGTGGTGGTAGGTGTAGGATGTGACCTCGGCAGCCTTCTTGGAGGCGGCATAGGGTGATATGGGTGTGTTCACGGGTAGATCCTCCCTGAAGGGCATCGGCTGACCAGCGTAGAGGGAGGAGGTGGAGGCTAAGATGAACTTCCTCACACCATAGTCCTTCATTAGCTCAAGCAGGTTTAGGGTCCCGTAGGCGTTCGTCCTCATGTAGACCCAGGGGTCCTTAAGGGAGTACCTGACCCCGGCCCTTGCAGCCTCGTTTATGACGGCCGCAAACTCGTGCTTTCTGAAGACCTCCTTCAGGGCCTCGTAGTCCTCCACATCTAATCTGTGGAACGAGAAACCCCCAAAGTCCAAAAGTCTTCTTAACCTCCACTCCTTGAGTCTCACATCGTAGTAGTCGTTGAGGTTGTCCACCCCAACCACCTCGTATCCTCTTGAAAGCAACAGCTCACACACCTTCCAACCTATGAACCCCGCACACCCCGTTACCAGGATCCTCATGCGAGGTATTATAGCGTTATAATCTTATCCACCATGAACATGGTAAGGCTCCAGCTAATCTACCCTGAGAACCTGGTAAAGGAGCCGATAATCTGTATGGTCTGCAAGAACTTCGACGTTGTCCTGAACATAAGGACGGCCAAGGTCACCCAGGACACGGGGATGCTCACCGTGGAGATCGACGGAGATCCGGAGGAGATAGAGAGAGCCATAAAGTTCATAGAGGAGAGGGGTGTGACCGTCCAGCCCATAGAGGGCCAGATATTCACCGAGTGAATATCTCAGTTTAGGTTTATCAGCTTCCTGAGTTCCTTTATCTGGTCCCTCAGCTTGGCAGCCTTCTCGAACTCCCACCTCTTCGCCGCCTCCCACATCTCCCTCTCCAGCCTGTCTATCTTCTTTATCAGGTCCTCCTCCGATCTTATATCCCCCGGTATCGTGGTCGGTAGCTTGACGTAGTCCAGGTCCTCTATGGCGAGGAGGTCCTTAACGGGCTTCTTTATGCTCCTCGGTTTTATACCGTGGGCCTCGTTGTGCCTCCTCTGGATCTCGCGTCTTCTCTCAGTCTCCTCGATCGCCCTCCTTATAGACTCAGTTATCCTGTCCGCGTAGAGGATCGCCTTCCCGTTCTCGTTCCTCGCAGCCCTACCTATGGTCTGTATAAGGGAGGTGTAGCTCCTTAGGAAGCCCTCCTTGTCCGCCTCGAGTATGGCCACGAGAGACACCTCCGGGAGGTCGAGGCCCTCCCTCAGGAGGTTCACGCCCACCACAACGTCGATCGTGCCCTCTCTAAGCTCCTTAACTATCTTAGCCCTCTCTATAGCGTCGAGGTCCGAGTGCATGTACTTGGCCTTTATACCCCTCTCTAAGAGGTAGTCGGAAACCTCCTCGGCGAGCCTCTTCGTGGTCGTCAGCACTATGGCCCTTTCGTTCCTCCTCTTCCTCTCCCTTATCTCCTTTATGAGGTCCTCTATCTGGTTCCTGGTGGGCCTCACCTCCACCTCCGGATCGAGGAGTCCTGTTGGTCTCGCTATCTGCTCGACGACCTTGCCACCTGACCTCTTCAGCTCCCACTCGCCTGGAGTGGCGGAGACGTATATGACCTGGTTTATCCTCTCCAAGAACTCCTCGAACTTCAGGGGTCTGTTGTCCAGGGCCGAGGGGAGCCTCCAGCCGTACTCGACCAGCTTCTCCTTCCTCGACCTGTCCCCGTTGTACATGGCCCTCAGCTGAGGAACGGTCATGTGGGACTCGTCTATTATCAGGAGGAAGTCCTCGGGGAAGTAGTCCAGCAGGGTGAAGGGTGGTTCTCCAGGTTCTCTTCCGTCGAAGTACCTCGAGTAGTTCTCTATCCCCTTACAGTGCCCTATCTCCCTTATCATCTCTATGTCGTGCATAGTTCTCTGGTAAAGTCTCTGGGCCTCCACGTTCCTGCCCTGTTTTCTGAACCACTCGACCCTCTCCTTCAGATCTCTCTCTATCTCCTCTAAGGCCTTCTCTACGGTTGGCCTGGGGGCTACGTAGTGGGAGGCTGGGAAGAAGGTGAACTCCTCCACCTCCTCTATGACGTGCCTGTTCACTATGTCCATCAGGACAATCCTCTCCACCTCCTCGTCCCAGAGCTCCACCCTGACGAGGAAGTCCTCCGAGCTGGAGGGAACTATCTCCACCGCGTCCCCCCTAACCGAGAAGGTCGCCCTCCTGTAGGCGTAGTCGTTCCTCTCGTAACCCATCTCCACGAGCTTCCTTATCACCTTGGTTATGCTAAGCCTTGAGCCCTTCACGATCCTCACCTTCAGGCTCTCGTAGTGTTCTGGAGACCCAAGGCCGTATATGCAGGAGACTGAGGCGACCACTATCACGTCCCTCCTCTGGAGGACCGATATGGTTGTGGAGTGCCTGTACCTTTCGAGGGTCTCGTTGATGCTCGCGTCCTTCTCTATGTACAGATCCTTTTCGGGTATGTAAGCCTCGGGCTGGTAATAGTCGTAGTAGGAGACGAAGTACTCGACGGCGTTGTTGGGGAAGAGCTCCTTGAACTCCCTGTAAAGCTGGGCTGCCAGGATCTTGTTGTGGACCACCACGAGGGTGGGCCTCCCCCACTTGGCTATGACGTGGGCTAAGGAGAAAGTCTTCCCTGAACCGGTTACACCAAGAAGGACCTGTTCCCTCACCCCCTTCTCGAGGTTCTCAAGGAGGTCCTCTATGGCCCTCGGCTGGTCCCCGGCTGGCTTCAGGGAGGTCACGAGTTCAAATTTCTTCTCCTCTACCCTCATCGGATCTTTAATTTACTTCCACGACCAGGTTCCCGAACCTGTCCACCTCGGCGACCGATCCGGGCGGTAGGACAGTCGTGGAGGAGTACTCCACCACCACCGCGGGCCCCTCTATTCTGTTTCCCCATCTTAGCCTGTCCCTATCGTAAACCTTTGAGCTAAGAGGCTTTCCGTCAAAGAAGACCTCCCTGTATCCCAAGAAAGCCTCCTTCGGGTCTTCTCCCGACCTGACCTCAAAGGTCTGGAGTTCTGGCTTTTCCGCCCTTCCCACCGCCCTCACCCTCAGGTTCACCACCTCGATCTCGGTCTCGTGCCTGTAACCGTAAAGCCTCTCGTGTTCCCTGTGGAAGGCCTCAACGTACTCTTCCGAGAAGGGGACCATGATCTCGTAGGACTGCCCCCTGTATCTCATGTCGAGTATAAGCTCAAAGGAGACCTCTTCTTCTTTAAGACCCTCCTCCACCATATCCTCAAGGGCCCTCTCGAGTATAGGTTTGAACATAGCCTTCAACCTTTCAGGGTCCTCCTCACCCACCATAACGGTCTGGGAGTAATCCTTCACCACGTCGGCTATCACCATCCCGATCGCTGAGAGGATGCCAGGATGCTTCGGTATTAGGACCTTCGGTATGCCGAGGGATCTCGCCAGGAAAACGGCGTGAAGCCCCCCTGCCCCGCCGAAGCTGACCAGGGTGAAGTCCCTAGGGTCGTATCCCCTCTCCACCGAGACCTTCCTGAGGGCCCTCTCCATGTTAGAGTTCACCACCTTAAGGATCGCGTCGGCCACCTCGACGGCGTCAGATCCGAGATCTTTTGCAAGCCTCTCCATGTAGGGACCCACCCTCTCGGGGAATATCCTCATGTCCCCTCCCAAGAAGAACTCAGGTATGATCCTGCCTAAAAAGAGGTTCGCGTCCGTCACTGTTATATCATCGCCCTTACCGTAGCACACAGGACCCGGGTCCGCACCCGCACTCCTCGGACCCACCCTGAGGACACCTCCTGCGTCCACGTAGGCTATTGAACCTCCTCCCGCACCTATGGTGTGCACCTCCACCATGGGGACCTTTATGGGTATCCCTCCTATCTTCGCCTCGGTGGTTATCGTAGGCTTCCCGTCAACGAGGGATACGTCCGTGGAGGTCCCTCCCATGTCGAAGGTGATGATCTTCGAGAAACCAGCTTTTTCAGCTACGTACCTTGCACCTATGACCCCTCCCGCCGGACCTGAGAGCACGGTCCTGACCGCCTGCCTCCTGACCACACTTGGGGAGACTGTGCCTCCGTTAGACTGCATCACCCTGAAGGTGTCTCCCTTCGGGAGGTTCTCCTCTATGTAGGAGATGTACCTCTCCATCTTGGGTGAGACGTAGGCGTTCGCAACTGTGGTGGAGGTCCTCTCGAACTCCCTGAACTCGGGAAGTATCTCGTGGGACAGGTACACGTGGATACCCTTACTCCTCAGGATCTCACCCACCCGCCTCTCGTGTTCAGGGTTGGCGTAGGAGTGAAGCAGTGAGACGGCTACGGACTCAACGCCGATCTTGGCCAACCTTTCTGCAAGCTCCCTCACCTCTTGCAGGTCTATGTCCTCCAGGATCTCTCCTCTGTAGTTTACCCTTCCCCTTATACCGAACCTGAGATCCCGCGGAACTAAGGGTTCCTCCCTCCTGTACCTAAGGTCGTAAAGCCTATCCCTTGTCTGTCTTCCTATCTCTATAACGTCCTCAAAGCCCCTGTTGGTCACGAGGGCTGTAAGCGACCCCTTCCTCTCAAGTAGGGTATTCGTTGCCACAGTCGTCCCGTGGACGATCCTCCTCCCCGATCCACCTATCAGGGAGAGGCCTCTCAGAACGGCGTCCGCAGGGTTCTGGGGTGTGGAGGGTAGTTTTAGGACCTTCCACTCATCACCCTCTCTGTAAACAAAGTCTGTGAACGTTCCCCCTGTGTCTACCCCGATCAGGACCACAGCCTACCCTCCAGATCCTTGGCCAGATCCTTTAGATCCTCCACGCTCCTCACGTCCATTGGTCTTAGCCTTATAAAGACCAGCTGGAACTTCCTGAACTTCTCCTTTATGAGGTTTATGTGATCCCTCTCCTGGGACTTCCTCCTCTCCATAAACTCACCGCTCACCTCCTCCGGAAGGACCTTGTTCACCAGCACGTGCGTTATGCTGATCCCCATGCCTGTCACCTCCCTCACCAACCTCTCGGTCTCCAGTATGGAGAGCTTCTCAGGGTTCAGGACCGGCACGAACAGGGTCTTCTCGGAGAGGATCAGCTTGGAGAACTTTGAGAACCTCTCCCTCCTCTCCCTAAGAACTTCCAGGGCTAGGGTGGACCTGTCCTCGACACCAGCCACCTCCTTCATCGCCTCCGCCTTGAGCTTCCTCTCTATAACCTCCTCCATCCACCTGCCTACCCTTCCCACGGTCTTCAGCATGGCGAGGGCGTGCCCTGTGGGAGCCGTGTCCACCACGAAGGCGTCGAACTCCTCCAGACCACCCAGGATCTTTCTCGAGAGCGTGTCTATCACCGCAGCCTCCTCAACACCCGGGGTGTGCTCGACCGCATGGAAGATCTCCCTTATCTGGTCGAAGACATCCGGACTCACAGAACCCTCTATGGTCTCAAGGGCCCTCTCTACGTAAGCCCTTATCTCCTCACGTGGGTCTATCTCGGTAGCCCACAGCCCATCATCTATCTCCCTGGTCTCAGACCCTATGCGAACCCCGAATATGTCGGACAGGGAGTGGGCAGGGTCCGTCGAGACCAGGAGAACCCTGCTCCCCCTTTTGGCCAGTATGGTGGAGAAGGCGGAGGACAGCGTCGTCTTGCCCACACCTCCCTTTCCTCCGAAGAAGTAAACTTTCCTCCCGAACATCTCAGAACCCAAAGAACTTTCCTACCGCGTCCCCCACGAGGGCGACCACCAGAAACCTGGGAAACCTGCCCGCGAAGGAGGCCAGCAGAAAGGGTGCCCTCGGCATACCGAACATGCCGGCGATCCAGCAGACGGCCTTGAAGGGTATGGGGGTCACCGCCGCTACCAGGACTGCCCACACACCGTACCTCCTGAAGAGGATCTCTCCCCTTAAAAAGACCCTCTCACCTGTGATCTTCCTTACAATAGGTTCGCCGAACACGTTCCCCAGGGTATGGGCCGTAAGTCCTCCTAGGACGCTCGCCACCGTGGCCACGACCGCAGCCAGAACGGGATCGAGCCCGAAGGCGGACCCTCCAGCTATGAAGGGATCGGGAGGGATAGGCTGCACTATGCTCTCGGAGAAGGATATTAGGAATATACCCAGGTAGCCGTACTCCGAGACAGCCTCCCGTGCCCAGATCTCAAGACGATCCAACATAGGCTAAAATATTAAACCATGTCTGCCATCGTTGAGATAAAGGCCAGGGAGGTCTTAGACTCAAGGGGAAACCCAACCGTAGAGGCGGAGGTAATTTTAGAGAGCGGTGCAGTGGGAAGGGCAATCGTCCCAAGCGGATCCTCCACGGGGGAGAGGGAGGCCCTGGAGCTCAGGGACGGCGACCAGAGGAGGTTTGGTGGCAAGGGAGTTATCAAGGCTGTGGACAACATAAGGGGTGAGATAGCCAAGAGGCTTATAGGTATGGAATCTTTAAACCAGAGGGAGATCGACGAGGCCCTCATAGACCTGGACGGGACCCCGAACAAGGGCAGACTTGGTGCCAATGCTATACTCGCGGTGAGCTTAGCGGTCGCGAGAGCCTCCGCTGAGGAACTCGGTGTGCCCCTGTACATGTACCTGGGAGGTGTGAACGCAAGACGTCTCCCGGTACCTCTTATGAACCTGATAAACGGGGGCGTCCACGCCGACAACTCTTTGGATATCCAGGAGTTTATGGTGGTTCCCGTGTGCGGGAGTAGCTTTAAGGAGGCCCTGAGGGCAGGCGTGGAGGTCTTCCACTCCCTTAGAAGCCTCCTAAAGGCCAAGGGCTTCTCCACCAACGTGGGCGACGAGGGAGGGTTCGCACCCGACCTGAGGTCCTCCAGGGAAGCTCTGGACATGCTGACCGCAGCGATAGAGAAGGCAGGCTACAGACCCGGTGAGGATGTGCTACTCGCGATAGACGCAGCCTCCTCCGAGTTCTTCAGGGACGGGTACTACCACCTTGAGGGTAGGAGGATGGACTCCCAGGAGATCGTAAGGTTCTACGAGGACCTCATAAAGGACTACCCCATAATCTCCATAGAGGACCCCTTGTCCGAGGACGACTGGGAGGGGTGGAGGACGGCGACCGATGTCCTGGGCAGCAGGGTCCAGATCGTGGGCGACGACCTCTTCACAACGAACCCTGAGGTCCTCAGGAAGGGTATAAACCTCGGGGTGGCCAACTCTATACTCGTGAAGCTGAACCAGATAGGTACGCTCTCGGAGACCTTGGACACGGTCATGATCGCCAAGGAGAACGGCTACACCACCATAATATCCCACAGGTCCGGTGAGACTGAGGACACCTTCATAGCCCACCTGGCCGTGGGTCTGAACGCGGGGCAGATAAAGACGGGATCGGCTTCGAGGACTGACAGGACCGCAAAGTATAATGAACTTATCAGGATAGAGGAAGAACTGGGTTATGGATCGGAGTTCTGGGGAAAGGAGGAGTTCAGAAGATTTCTCTCTGATTAGGGGTTTAGCCTACGGCTTTTTAGCCCTGGCGGTGATCAACACCGTGGCCAACCTGTTCCTCTCAGAACTAAACCTCTACAGGGTCGCAAAGCTGAAAGAGGCAACCTCCAGGATAGACAAACTTATGAAGATCGAGAAGGAGAGGAACGAGGACCTGAAAAAGGTCTATACCAAAGTTAAGGCGAACCCCAAGTTTTACAAAGAGAAGTTCATCAGGGAATACCTGCTCATGTTCAGAGAGGGCGAGAAGGTAATACCTCTCCCTGAGAAGCTCTGGTACAGAAGGTAGCTACCTGGTTACCTCCTCCAGCCTCCTTGCGGCTGCGTAGAGGGTTGCCTCGGCTACTGTCCTCCCATCCACCCTCGCCACACCTCTCATCTTGGATAGGGTCTTCTTGAGGGACATCACCTCAAGCTCCATGACCAGCTGGTCCCCAGGGAAGACGGGCTTTTTAAACCTTGCATCGTCTATACCTGCGAAGACAACGGCGTACTTCCCTATCTCCAACTTCAAGGACTTTATCATCAGGATGCCCCCCACCTGGGCCATGGCCTCCAGTATGTAAACGCCTGGGAAGAGAGGAAACCCCGGGAAGTGCCCCTGGAAGTAAGGCTCGTTCACCGAAACGTTCTTCAGGCCCACTATCCTCTTTCCCTCCTCGAACTCTAAGATCCTGTCCACGAGCAGGAGGGGGTATCTGTGGGGGAGTATCTCCATTATGTCGATGACGTTCATGGGCTTAATTATAAAATATTCCACATGTCCAGAGTTTTCTGTATTTCCCTGCTGATACCTCTTATAGTCTGGCCTCTGACCATCGGGACCATCACAGACAGACCCTCCAAGTACTACCCCAAGTTCAAGGCCCTTGCCCTTTACATAGAGAAAAGGATCGCCAGCTTAGGCATTGAGGAGAAGGTCTCCGTCAGGTTCGCAAGGGATATGGACCACATGGAGGATCTCGTAAGGAAGGGTCAGGTGGACGTATTCATAGACAGCCTTTATCCCGTCCTCAGGGTCTGTGAGGTGGCCGGATGCGAGCCCGTCCTGGTCAGGTGGAAGAACGGCGTGAGACACTACAGGTCTGTTATATTCGTCAGGAAAGGCTCTCCCGTAGAGGAGGTCAGCGACCTGGTCGGTTCCAAGATAGCCTTCGACTCCCCCTACTCCACCTCGGGGTACTTCGTCCCCAGGATCCTGATCGAGAGGATGGGCCTCAGGCTGATCGAACTCAAGAACCCCTCAGACCCTGTCCCGAGAGGGTACATAGGCTACACCTTCGCAGGCCAGGAGGAGAACGTGGTCGCCTGGGTCTTCTTCGGTAAGGTCCAGGCAGGATCCGTGGACAGCACCAGGCTGAGGATCCTGTCCGGGGATAGGGTAAGGTTCAGGGTCCTGGCCTCGTCGGAGGAGATACCGAGGCACCTGGTATGCTTCTCAAAAAATGTAAAAAGGAATGTAGCGTTAGCCGTAAGGGAGGTGCTCCTCTCCATGGACGAGGACCCGGAGGGATCCAGGGTGCTCCGGACCTTCGACAACACAGTTCGCTTCGAGGAACTCACTGAGAAAGACAGGGAGGTCATCGCCTCCTTCAGGAGGGCTGTAAAGGAGTATGCGTTTTAGAAGGAAGATCCTAACCCTGCTCATAATACCACCCTCCGCTGCGATCCTCTTTCTGTTTGCCGTTCACATATACGCAACCCTGGAGGAGGTAAGGAGCGTAGCCCTCGAACAGGGATCAAACTACGTGAGGACGGTCGCCTCCTACGTGGGGGACCTGATCTACTACGGTGACTACGACAGGGTAGCCACCTGGCTGAAATCCATACCCGGCCACAACGTGGAGGACGTGCTGATAGTCAGCCCGGAGGGGTTCCTCATAGCCTCCAAAAGGAGGGGACTTGTCCTCTTCGAGAGGTATCCCGCCTTTGAGAAGCTGAGGGGTCTTAAGGACATAAGATCCGAGGAGGATGTGTTCAGAGGTGTCCTCACCTTCGCTTACCCTGTTAAGGTGAACGACCAGATCCTGGGGTACGTGGTCTCCCACCACAGCTTCGAGAACCTGAAGGCCATTGTTCAGAAACACACACTCAGCTTCGCAGGAATGATAGGGATCCTGCTCGTGCTCACCTACATGGTTTCCTTCTACATATCCGCCAGGATATCTGACTACATAAGCCTCGCCATCTCTGACTTAGAGAGTGTGAGCAAAGAGGTGTTCGACCTTCCAACACCTCCAAAGACGGGGGACGAGTTCGAGGACCTCTTCCGAGGAATAAGGATCATGGCCAAACGTCTGAAGGAGGTGCACGTCTCAAGGGACTTTTACCTTAACCTCATAAACTCGCTGTCCGAAGGTATAGTGGTCCTCAGCGGGGACGGGAAGATCGTTGAGGTCAACTCTTCCGCCTGCAGGATACTCGGGTGCGGATCCGAGGACCCAAAGGACAGGCACGTATCCGAGGTCTTCCCCGTTCTGTATCCCGAGATCCGGGACCTGCTGGAGGGCAAGGCGACCAAGGTCCCTGAAACCAGGAGGGTGAGGATCACCAGGCCAAAGGGTGAGACGCTGGACATACTCTTGTCCATAAGCCTGTACGACGACCTTTACATACTTCTCATAAGCGATGTCACCCAGCTGACCAGGTACGAGGAGAAGCTGAGAGAACTCGCCGAGAGGGACTACCTAACGAACGTGTACAACCGCAGGATGTTTGAGAACCTGCTGAACCACGAGATGGAGAAGGCCAAGAGGTACGGAAGGCCCCTCTCACTCATCATGTTCGACATAGACCACTTCAAGAAGGTGAACGACACCTTCGGCCACCAGGTAGGAGACCAGGTCCTCAAAAAACTCGTGGACACCGTGAGGGAAAGCCTCAGGAGGACAGACATACTGGCCAGGTGGGGAGGGGAGGAGTTCATGATCCTTATCCCCGAGGCGGATGTGGACAGTGCAGCCAAACTGGCGGAAAGGCTGAGGAGGATAATAGAAAACACCGAGTTCGGGAAGGCGGGGAGGATAACGGTCAGCTTCGGGGTGACCCAGATGAGGAAGGAGGACACGGTTGATACCCTTGTGATGCGTGTGGATAAGGCCGTTTACAGGGCCAAGAGAAAGGGCAGAAACAGGGTGGAGGTCCTCACTTAGATATCGAATATAACCTCCGCCTCGTACTCTCCGTTCTTCCTCTCCACACGGATCCTGTGATAGGTGGCAGCCTTGATGACCAACTTGGAGGTGTGCCTGTTGGGGTCGAAGGTCTCGCCTTTCAGCCTTACCTTAACCCTTCCCTCCTCGAGTTCGATCACCTTACAACTCTTGGCCACAAACCTTCTGCTCTCGTGGACAACGAGGGCCCTGTTGATCAGGTCCGCCAACAGAAAGGGCAGGGGCGCCTCAGCCTCTACCTCCACCTCCTCCCTCTCCTGGACCCTCTCTATGTCTGTTATCTCGTTAAAGGTGGCAAGGATTGCCTTGCATACGACCTCCTCTAAGGAACTTCCCCTCACCCTTATACCCGCATCTGCAGTTATGTCGTCCACAGTTTCGTAAAACACGGTAATATTTTAAACTTGCCTGCCCTCCTCTCCTGCCACAAAATTATATCTATGGGCAAGAAGTTCTTTATTAAGACCTTCGGGTGCCAGATGAACTTCAACGACTCCGAGAGGATAAGGGGTATTCTGCGCACCCTCGGTTACGAACCAACGGACAGGTGGGAGGAGGCGGACTTAATACTTCTTAACACCTGCACCATAAGGGAGAAGCCAGACCAGAAGGTCCTGTCTCACCTCGGTGAGTACAGGAAGATAAAGGAGAAGAACCCGAAGGCCCTCATAGCGGTCGCGGGATGCCTCGCCCAGAGGGCGGGCTGGGAGCTTGTCAAGAAGGCTCCCGTGATAGACATAATGTTCTCCTCCTTCAACATGCACCAGCTTCCCGATCTCATAAACCAGGCCCAGACGGGCTACAAGGCCATAGCCATACTCGACGAACCTCCCGAGGATGAGGACAAGGTCTGGGAGTTTCCCACCGAGAGGGACAACCCTTACTCGGCCTACGTGACCGTGATCAAAGGCTGTGACAAGAACTGCACCTACTGCGTGGTCCCAAGGACGAGGGGCAGGGAGAGGTCGAGATCTTTGGAGAGCATCCTCGAGGAGGTAAAAAGGCTCGTTGATGACGGCGTTAGGGAGATCCACCTCCTCGGTCAGAACGTCACCGCCTGGGGTAAAGACCTTGAAAAACCCTTACCTTTCGCAGAGCTCCTCTACCAGGTCTCAAAGGTTCCAGGGGTTGAGAGGATCCGCTTCACCACGGGACACCCGAGGGACCT
>WFOY01000238.1 GCA_015487835.1 Aquificaceae bacterium | reverse complement strand
GGGTTCATGCTGGCCTCCCCGGTCATCCTGTTCGAGATATGGAGGTTCGTCGAGCCTGCCCTATACCCTCACGAGAAGAGGATGTTCATACCTCTACTTCTATCATCCATACTGCTCTTCGTGAGCGGCGGTGTGTTCGCCTACTTCGTTGTCCTCCCATTGGCTCTGAAGTTTCTACTGGGGCTCGGTTTCTCCCAGCTGGCGGCCACCCCTTACCTCTCTGTGAACATGTACGTGGGCTTTGTCCTTAAGATGCTGATAGCCTTCGGTATAGCTTTCGAGATGCCCGTGTTCCTTTACATGCTCCAGAGGGCGGGTTTGGTGAGCGAGGACCAGCTTAAAAGGTTCAGAAGGTACTTTATAGTCGTGGCCTTCCTTGTAGGTGCGCTCATAGCTCCGGACGTGGCCACCCAGGTGCTCATGGCCGTGCCCCTATTGATACTGTATGAGGTCTCAATACTTCTTGGTAGGATGGCCCGCAAGAAGGAGAAGGCTATAGAGAAGGTGGAGGAATCGGCGTGAGATACAAGGAGTTCCTTGGTCTTAAGCTCTCGGAGATAGGTCTGGGGACCTATCTGGGTGACCTGGATGAAGGTACAGACAGGAGGTACGAAGACACCATAAGGAGGGCGGTCGAACTGGGCGTCAACGTGGTGGACACGGCCATCAACTACAGGTACATGAAGAGCGAGAGGGTCATAGGCAGGGTTATCGAGGAGGTGGGGAGGGACAAGCTGTTCATATCGACCAAGGGAGGTTACATACCCTTCGACGCAGATTCGGGAGAGGATCCAAAGGAGTTCTTCGAGAGGAACTTTATAAGGACGGGAGTGGTAGATCCCAACGAGATGACACCCCAGGGGCACTACCTCGGCAGGGAGTTCATAGAGTGGTGCTTCGAAAGGAGCCTCGAAAATATGGGTACCGACCACATAGACCTTTACTTCCTCCACAACCCGGAGGAGCAGCTCCTGTTCATAGACAGGGACAGGTTCCTGGACAAGGTAAGGGAGTGCTTCGACCTTCTCGAGGGCAAGGTTAGGGAGGGAAGGCTAAAATTTTACGGCCTTGCCACCTGGCACGGCTTCAGGATACCCAGGGGTTCGAGGCAGTACCTGGACCTCGTGGAGATCGAGGGGCTGGCCAGGGAGGTGGGCGGTGAGGACCACCACTTCAGGTTCATCCAACTCCCCTACAACCTGGGTATGACGGAGGCCTTCACTCTCAAGAACCAAGAGGTGAACGGGAGGGTCGTCTCCACGATCGAGGCGTGCAAGCAGGTCGGGATCTACGTGTACACAAGCGCATCCATCTACCAGGGCAACGTCATAGGTAGGGTGCCAGAGAGCCTTAAGGAGAGGTTCGGTCTTCAGAAGGATGTCCACGTTGCTCTCCAGTTTGTCAGGAGCACACCTGGTGTGGGTACGGCCCTCGTTGGCATGAGCCGTATCGAACACCTCGAGGAGAACCTGGAGATCGAAAACGTTGATCCTCTAAGGGATGAGGAATTTTTTTCGCTCTTCAAATAACTTCTATCAGCCCCTATAAGTGTATGATAGGTTCGTCTCTTTAGTCCGAGGAAGTCTCCAGGTCAGGTTGAGAATATATACGACCATGGGGGGAGCGAGGATAAACACATTCTTAAGCTACATAAAGACCAAGGACCGCTCCCTTCTCAAGATACTGAGACACCTAAAGATAACCGAGAAGAACGGCAGGATATACCTCACGGTCCCGGACCCATCCAAGAAGGAGGAGCTCGAAAGCATCCTAAGGGTAAAGCTCGGGGACAGGTTGAGGGAGAATGTTGTCGTCGTAACCGGGGAATCCGGTGAGGATCTTAGAAGGTCTGGTATCTCACCCAGGTTCACCTTTGAGAACTTCATCGTGGGTGAGGGAAACAGGCTGGCCTACGAGGTTGCGAGGAGCGTCGCCGAAAACCCGGGGAGCCTTTACAACCCCTTTTTTCTGTATGGCAAGGTAGGTTTGGGGAAGACCCATCTACTTCAGGCAATAGGGAACTTCTGTGTAGCTAAGGGTTTAAGGGTAGCTTACAGATCTGCTGGTGAGTTCTCCGAGGAGATGGTCGAGAGCCTGAGGGAGGGCAGGATAACCGAGTTCAGGAACAGGTACAGAGGCGTGGACGTGCTCCTTATAGACGATGTCCAGTTTCTCTCTGGTAAGGACAGGACCCAGATGGAGCTGTTTAACATATTCAACCACCTGTACATGAGAGAAAAGCAGATAGTCCTCGCCTCGGACAGACACCCGAGGGATCTCAGGGACGTCTCCGACAGGCTTGTGAGCAGGTTCGAGGGCGGTGTTGTGGTTGAGATAACCCTCGATGAGGTCACCAAGCTGGAGATAATCAAGAGGAAGCTCCAAGAACTGAGGATAGCTGTCCACGACAGGATAGTGAGGTCCATAATGGAGACCACGGGACCGAGTGTGAGGGAGATAGAGGGGGCGATAAGGACGATAAAGATCAGGGGCCCGGAGGTCCTAAGGCCCAGAGGCTCAAAGACGGACCTGGAGAGGATCCAGGAGGTGGTGGCCTCCTACTTCGGCATAACCAAAGAAGAACTCTTAGGTAACGGGAGATCGATCAGGGTGAGCAGATCGAGGAGGATAGCCATGTACCTCTGCCGGAGGCTAACGGGTGCCTCCCTAATAGAGATAGCGAGGGCCTTCCAAAGAAAGGACCACTCCACGGTTATCCACAGCATAAGGAGGGTGGAGGAGGAGAGGAAGAAAGACAGGAAGACTGATTACATACTGACCTTCTTAGAGAAGCAGATAAGGGGCAAGTTCTAATCTACCTCTCCCTTCTCGGGAACCTCTTTCTCTTCTAAGTTCTGGGTTTCGGCGTCGTAGAACCTGTCCTCCAGCTTCTTGAGGACCTTGGGAAGGGTCGTGTACTCCATCTCATCGGCAGGCAGTCTGTGGGGTTCGAAGATACCCTGGCGTCTCAGCATATCGGCCATGTCGTTAGCAACCTTTCTGGCCTTATCGAAGGCTGGATCCCTGAAGAGGTCTGTGGGTCCAACGAGCTTGCCCTCGGCTATCTGGTAACCAGCGGCTATGACCCTCGGCGGTCCGTCGAACCTGGAAGGCCTCGCGTCCTCGAAGGAAACGGGCATAAGGGGTCCGTTGTGGGAACCCCTCATCCAGCCCTCGACTATCCAAGGCTTTGAGAAGGGTTCCAGGATCTCCCCTATTGCGGGAAAGCCACTCTGGGCCCTCACGATCATAACGGGGTCGTCCTTCCCCACGTACTTCCCTGCCATCAAGGAGAGTCTCTGGGTGGATGCGGTGGCTGCTATCTCCCCGTCGAAGTTCCTGTAAACGTTCTTTACCACGTACTTCCCCACGGAGCCTATGAGGGCGAGGAGGTCGTAGGTCTCCGCAGGGGTGTTGAGCTTGACGGCCTTACCCGTGTAAACGTCGAGGACCTCGAAGGTGAAACCGTCGTGCATCTTGGGATCTATGACCAGGCCTGCGGTGTTCATGGGATCGGCGAACATCTCGTAGAGGGGTAGGTTCCAGGCGCTCGGGGATGTCTTGTCGGCGAAGAAGACCACTACAGGTTCGGAGGGCCTCTCGTTGAACTCGGCCTCCGCAACCCCAGGCCCGAGACCCTTCACGTTGCCGCTGAATGCATCGGAGAGCAGGTCCTGCCCCGCCCCGTAGAGCTTTAGTTTTTTTGCCACCTCAGTTCCCTTCTCAAAGGCTGTCCAGGCTATGCCGTGGACGAGTTCGCTGTCCACACCGTGGGTGTGGGTCATAACTATCGCTATGTCGTCACCACAGGTCAGGATGTCGAAGTCTATGAGGTTTCCCTTGTCAACTTCAGCCCTCACTATCTCCCTAACCGTCTGGACCACATCGGGGTGTGTGCTGGAGTGTCCCACGTAGCCACCAATGTCCGCCTTTATCACGCTCAGGGTTATCTTCATGATCTGACCTCCTTCCTCTCTCCGCTTAAATTTAGAATGATTATATCACATGGAGAGGGGCGTAAAATTCTCCCTGACGCTGATAGTAACGCTCGTGATCCTGGCTGTGTTCGCCGACTTCTTCGCCCCTTACCCCTATGACCTCCAGAACAGGAAGGCTCCCTACCACCCTCCGACGAGGATACACCTATTCAAAGACGGTAAGATAACGTTTCCCTACGTACACCCCTATGTTTTGAAGGATCCCCTCTTTAAGGTTTACGAGGAGGACAGGAGCGTTGTGTGCAGGCTCAAGTTCTTTACAAAGACCGAGTACGGGCTCAGACTGATCGGTGTCGAGAAGCCGTGCAGGATATACCTCCTCGGAGGGGACAAGCTGGGGAGGGACGTCTTCTCCAGGATCCTGTACGGGGCCAGGTACTCCTTAGGTGTGGCGGTCATAGGAACTGTGGTGACCTTCGTGATAGGGGCCATAGTGGGAGGCATATCGGGCTACTTCGGGGGGAGGACTGACGCGGTGATAATGAGGATGGTGGAGGTCCTTATGTCCATACCCACCTTCTACCTGCTCCTCTCCCTGAGAGCTGTCTTCCCGCTCGAGATGACGAGCGGCCAGATATTCCTGATGATAGTCTTCATCCTCTCCCTGATCGGGTGGGCTGGTCTGGCGAGGGTGGTGAGGGGTATGGTGCTCTCCATAAGGGAGAGGGAGTTCGTCCTTGCCGCGAGGACTTACGGGGCGGGAACCTTCAGGATCCTCAGAAAGCATATACTCCCAAACACCTACTACTATCTTATAGTCTCGGCGACCCTGTCCATACCTGCCTACATACTGGGGGAGGCGGCCCTCAGTCTGCTCGGGCTTGGGATCCAGGAACCAGAGCCGAGCTGGGGAAACATGCTCTCGGAGGTTAGGAACATAAACGTCCTCTCCTCCTTCCCCTGGATGCTCTCCCCCGGCATGGCCATATTCGTCACGATCCTTGCCTTTAACATCCTGGGAGACAACCTTCTGAAGAGAAGATGAAGGTAAAGGTAAGGAGGTCAGGAAGCGTATTCATAGGCGTTACCGTTTTCTTAGGTGTGGCCGCTGCCAACACGGGCAACAACCTGCTCTACATCCTCGTGTCGGCACTTCTGTCGATAATGCTCGTGTCGGGCATGGTCTCCCTTATAAACCTGAGGGGTATAAGGCTGACCCTAATACCTCCCCCAAGGGTCTTCGCCGGCAGCCCAGCCACCTTCAGGGTCATCCTCAGGAAGAGGGGACCCTTTCCCTCCTTTCTGATAAGGATATCCTCAGGGACAGATTCGTGCCTCTTCCCGATCGTGGACTCACGCCCCAGGGAGGGGAAGATAGAGATCACCTTCGCCAGGAGGGGTAGGGTTGACTCGGTGACCTTAACGGTGATGTCCGATTTTCCGCTGGGTATGTTCGTGAGGTCCTACGAGGCTGAGGTTGGTCTGAACCTGGTGGTGTTCCCGAGACCTCTGCCTTCACCCTTGAGGTTCGAGGAGACCAAGGAGAGTGCAGACCGGGAGGGGAGGTCTGTATCGGCCTACACGAAGGGCTACGATGAAGTAAGGGACATAAGGGAGTACTCCGGGGAGCCCATGAAGCTGATACACTGGAAGGTAACAGCCAAGGTGGGTGACCTTATGATCAAGGAGACTGTGTCCGAGACCAAGAGGCCTGTGATCCTCTCCTTAGAGTCCGTGGAAGGCGACCTTGAGACGAGGATATCCAAGATCACCTACCTTGCCATGAAGCTCATATCGGAAGGCTACCCAGTTGGCCTGAAGATAGGAAACAGGAAGGTCCCCCCGGGCTTCGGGGAGGACCACCTGGTCAGGATCTTAAGTGAGCTCGCAACTTACTGACCGTTCAGTATGATCACGTTCTTAGCCCTGGGGCCTTTAGGGTCCTCCTCTATCTCGAACTGAACCCTCTGCCCCTGCTCCAAGGTCTTGAACCCCTCCTTCTGGATGGCGGTGAAGTGGACGAAGACATCGCCCTGGTTGTCGTCACGGGTTATGAACCCGTAACCCTTCTCCTTGCTGAACCACTTAACTGTGCCAGTGAACGTCATGGAACACAAACCTCCTACAGATTTCAGGCTCCGGGAACTTCAGAAGGCGGTTTCCCTCCCTCTGATGGACCCAGAACCTTCTCACAATATAGGGTGTCTTCGCCGATCAGTCAAGCCTCACTCCACCCCGAGGTGCTTCTTCATGAACTTGGTTGCCCTTATGATCGCGTCCTTGGCAGCCAGGTCGTCCGCGAACTTCCTCCTGCCACCGTCCCTGAAGTCAAAACCCCTTCCCACACCTGGGTAAACCACTATGTAGGCCTCCCTCCCTTTGGACCTCAGGAAGTCTATGGCCATGAGGGCAGGTCTTAGCCTCTGGTACTGCTCCTCCCTGCCTATGAGGAACAGGACGGGGACCTCTATCTTCTCCACATCCTCGTGGTACCTGTAAACCTGCATGGGTTCGGGTCTGTTCGGGTCCTGGAGGTGGGGGTAGTAGCCCACGAAGCAGGCTATGTCCTTCTTCTGCCTCCCCTTGGCAACGAGCAGTCTGAGGGAGTAAAAGCCTCCCCTGGTTAAACCGTACACGCAGACCTTCTTTGGGTGGATGTCTTCTCTCGAGAGGGCGTAGTCGAGGACCTTCTCCGCGTCGTCCTCAACGACGGGGTCGTGGTATATGGGGAACCTCTCTATGAACCTGCCCGTGTAGAGGTCCGGGGCGACCACCACAAAGCCCCTGGCTGCGAGCCTCTTGGCGTGCAGCTGGAAGAGGTCGTCGAGGCCTCTCCTCCCGTGGAGGAAAAGGACACCCGGAAACTTACCCTTCTTCTTAGGTCTTGCCACCATTACAGGTATCTCAACGTCCTCGTTGTAAACCGAGACCCACTTGACCTCCACCTCGTAGTTGGGGACCGGTTCTATGTAGCCCTCCTTCCACCACCTCTCGTCCCACCACCAGGCCTTCTCACCCCTCTCGTCCAGCTTCCTTATCAGGTTCTCTATAAACTCGTCAGCGAAGGAGAAAGAAAAGAGTGCTGTGATGATAACTACAAGGACCCTCATGGTCCACACCTCCTTACATAATAAAATAACCTGACCATGGTCAGGTTCGACCTGAAAGCTAAGGACGGAAAGGCAAGAAGGGGAAGGATAGTAACATCCAGGGGGACCGTGGAGACACCTGTCTTCATGCCCG
>WFOY01000237.1 GCA_015487835.1 Aquificaceae bacterium | reverse complement strand
GGTGAAGGAGATAGAGAAGGTCTTCAAGAAGTTCTCGGATCTGTCCGTGAAGCTCCTCCAGCTGATCAACTCCGCCTACTACTCCCTCAGGCAGCCTGTCAAGTCCATAAGGCACGCTATCCTGATGCTCGGTTACAAGAACCTCCTCAGGTGGATCCTTATACTCATGTACTCCCTGAGGCATGAAGATTTCACGTCGGACCCCCTCTTCGAGGAGGCCTCTATCAGGGGCTTCTTCATGGAGAGGCTCGCCAAAAAGGTCTTCGAAGATAAGGAAACGGCCGACAAGGCCTTCATAGCTGGTATCCTGTCTCTCGTGGACGTTCTCCTTGGTGTAGCGAAGGAGGAGGCCCTCAAAGCCATGTGGGTGGAGGAAGATATAAAGGAGGCTGTCCTGAGGAGAAACGGACCCCTCGGGGACCTGCTCAGCATAGTTGAGAACACCCAGAGGTGGAACTTCAAGGCTATAATGCGTACCCTCAAGAACTACAACCTGTCCCCTCCCCAGGTGCTGGAGATGCAGACCCAGGCTCTTCAGGACTATACGAGCCTTGATTTCTAAGTGAAGAGGGAGCTTACCGACTCCTCCTCGTGGATCCTCCTTATGGCTTCGCCGAGGAGAGGGGCTACGGAGACGACTTTTAGCTTGTTGAACATCTTGTCCTCCACAGGTATGGTGTTTGTTATTATCACCTGCTCTATGGGGGAGTCGGTGAGCCTGTCCACCGCTGGACCGGAGAGGACGCCGTGGGTCGCACAGGCTATGACCCTCTTGGCCCCTTTGTTTATGAGCATGTTGGCCGCTGCGACCATGGTCCCAGCCGTGTCTATCAGGTCGTCCACTATTATCGCCTCCTTCCCCTCTATCTCACCTACCACGTCGAGGACCTCAGCCTTGTTGGGTTCGGGTCTCCTCTTGTATATGATCGCTATACCGCAGCCTAGCCTGTTGGCAAGCTGTCTCGCCCTCTCGACACCCCCAGCGTCTGGAGAAACAACGACAGGGTTCTCAAGTATTATGTTCTTCCTGAGGTACTCGTGAAGGACCGGGAGGGCTGAGAGGTGGTCCACGGGTATGTTGAAGAAGCCCTGTATCTGGGGCGAGTGGAGGTCTATGGTCACCACCCTTTGGGTCCCGACTACCGTTATCAGGTCCGCGAGGACCCTCGCGCTCACGGGAGTTCTGGGTCTGTCCTGCCTGTCCTGCCTCGCGTAGGCGAAGTAGGGTATGACCGCAGTTATCCTGCCGGCTGAGGACCTCTTCAGGGCGTCCACTATGAGGAGAAGCTCCATTATGTGCTGGTTCGCAGGGTAAGACAAAGGCTGCACCACGTAAACGTCAGCACCCCTTATGGACTCGTTTATCTGGACCCTAACCTCCCCGTCGCTGAACTTGGTAACGAGCATGTCCGAGAGCGATACGCCGAGGTACTCGGCCACCTCCTCGGCTAAGGGTCTGTTGGCAGTTCCTGTGAGTATCTTGAGGGGTCTGCTCATAGCTCCTTATTTTGGCTGGGGCGCCAGGACTCGAACCTGGAACCCCCGGATCCAAAGTCCGGTGCTCTGCCAGTTGAGCTACGCCCCAGGCCAGCTTTTAACTTCCAAGACCCTCCAGCCCCTGAGGCGGGATCCCCTCTCCACCTCAGGAGTTACACCACCTATATAGAATACTGCAGAACCGGACCCGCTGACAAGGGGTTCAAGACCGAGGTCTCTCAGGAACCTTACCACCTCCCCTATCTCGGGGTATATCTCACAGGCTATCTCTCCGAGGACGTTTCTGGTGCAGGTGAGGTCCCCCTCACTCAGAGCTTCCAGTATCTTCTCAAGGGGAGGTGGTTCCGAGAAGTGTTCTTCCTTGAGGGCTGAGTAAACCCTCCTTGTTGAAGCTCTGACCTCAGGTATCACAAGGGTCAGTTTAAGGTTAAGGTCCTCAACGGGTTCCAAAAGCTCCCCCCTTCCCCTCCCCACAGCGGTCCCTCCGAGGAAGAAAAAGGGTGCGTCCGAAGAAACGG
>WFOY01000236.1 GCA_015487835.1 Aquificaceae bacterium | reverse complement strand
CCAGAACCTACCCGTGACCTTCGCCATAGACAGGGGAGGACTCGTAGGTGACGACGGACCCACCCACCACGGGGTCTTCGACCTCTCCTACCTCAGGTGTATACCTAACATGGTCGTCTCGGCACCCAAGGACGACCAGGAGCTGAGGGACCTAATATACACGGCCATATACAGCGACAGGCCCTTTGCGGTCAGGTATCCGAGGGGTGCGGCCTACGGCGTGCCCACCGAAGGCTTCAACAGGATAGAGATAGGGACCTGGGAGGAGCTGATAGAGGGTGAGGACGTGGTGATCCTGGCGGTGGGCTACCCCGTCTACCAGGCCCTCAAGGCCTCCGAGAAGCTTTACAAGGAAGGTATAAGGGTGGGTGTGGTGAACGCAAGGTTCGTGAAACCTTTAGATGAGAAGCTGCTTCTGAACCTCGCTCAGAGGTACGACACCTTTATGACAGTGGAAGACAACGTCCTCATGGGAGGTTTCGGGTCTGCGGTCCTTGAGTTCCTCGCCGACAGGGGCATCCAGAAGAGGGTCGTGAGGCTGGGAGTCCCCGACAGGTTCATAGAACACGGCAACCAGAAGATCCTGAGGGGTCTCGTGGGCATAGACGCCGAGGGTATAGAGAGGAAGGTCAGGGAGATCCTACTGAAGAGAACTTTAGAGTATTAGAATATTTTTAAAAATTATGGGTTTATAAGATCCTCTGGATTGAAGCGGGTGAAGGCTGAAAGAAAATGTTAACTGATGAACCTGGTAGAGGAGTTTACCTTCAACATAGGCTGCTATATGGCCCACGTGGGGGAAGCCCCCGAGGACAAGATAGAGGACCTGAGGAGGTGGCTCGGGAGGAACGAAAAGAGGTTCATGTGCATATTGGAGTACCACTACTCCTTCGATGGCTACTCCCACCTGATAAGGGACTGTGAGAAGGACAGGTGTATAGTCGAGTGGCTCAAGATATACAAGTACATAAACATACTCGGCATCCAGCTGAGCCTCACCGTTTATCCCGTCATACTGTGGGATATCCCCCTCCCCGGTGCCCACAGGATCCTCTACAACGCCCAGTTCAGGTACAAGAAGGGCTGGATCTCTAAGAAGGAGACAATACACATAAACGGAGAAGAACTTCTGAAGTACCTCTCGAGGAACTTCCCAAGGGACAGAGACTACCTCCACCAGAGGATCCAGTCGGAGGTGATAAAGCTCTCCGACTACATAATCAGCACCTTCTTCTCCAGCATGATGAGGTGCGAGGGGATCCACGAGATCATGGTGTGAAGCCCTCCTGGGCCAAGACCTCCACGGACCTCTGGAGGTTCTCCGTCCTTATGACCTGACTGAACCGGCTTACGTCCACCACCCACGCACTGCCCTTTCTCCTGAACTCGATGTAAAACTTCTGGACGAAACCCATCTCCGAAAGGAGGGCCTCCACCAGGATCGTGTCCTCCGTCCTGTGAAACCCAAAGGTCTTAAGGTAGATGCCTTCCCCGAGTTTGAACTCTCTCCCGGCGATACGGTCCGGTGCCGGTTCCCTTCCCTCAACCTTTACCGGAAACACCCCCACCACCTCCTTTACAGTTCTAACAGGCCTCGGTTCTGGTTCTCTCAGCTTACTCAGCCTGAGTTCGTATATCTCCCTTCCCATGGATACCCATCTCCTCTCGTACTTGGTTAGGGGGTCCTCCACGGTGACGGTCCTCACCGAGGCCTCGAAGCATCCCAGTCCTTTAGCCTGTTCGATGGTGTACTCTACGAAGGGGTGGTGGTCTGTCCTGATCAATATCTCCCCTCCCTGTCTTAGCCTTCTTGCGAAGACGTAGAGGTTCTCCTCCCTGGTGATCCTCCTCTTGGTGTGCCTCTTCTTGAACCAGGGGTCCGGGTAGTTCATGTATATCCTCTCGACGGAACCTTCCCTGAGAAGTAGGTTAAAGCACCAGTAGGCGTCCATGTGAGCTATCAGGACGTTCCTAAGGCCCTCCCTCAGCACTCTCTTCAGGAGCTTTTCCACCGATATCCCCGAGGTCTCCACCCCCAGGACCTTCCTGTCCGGGTTCTCCCTCGCCAGCTTCACCGTGAACTCACCCCTCCCGAAGCCTATCTCCACGAGGAGGTCCTCTAAGGGAAGGGGTCTCTCTACCGTGTAGTGGTTTATCAGGGGGTGCATGTATATTAACCTATCACGTCCTCGCCAGCCTCCTCCTCTTCTCCGCCACGAACTCCCTTACCCCCTCTATGTCCTTGGTGTTGAGTATGACCTCGGGTGTGGCCCAGCCCCTCCTCGCTATACCTACACCCAGCTTCATGTAGGAGAGGTGCTTGACCGAGTGGGCGTCGGTGACTATCGCCATGACCACACCCTCCTGGGTGCACCTCCTTATGTTCTCGGGCGAGAGGTCGACCCTGAAGGTGTTTATCTCAAGGGCCGTCCCCGTTTCCTTGGCGACCTCGATCACCTTGGCCATGTCGAGGGGGTAGCCCTCCCTCTGGCCGGGGGACCTCCCCGTCGGGTGGCCTATAAGGTTCACGTAGGGGTTCTCCATGGCCTTGAGGACCCTGTAGGTGTTGTCCTGGGTCAGCCTCGTGTGGATCGAGGCCACGACGAAATCGAACTCCTCGAGGAGGTCGTCGGGAAGGTCTAAGGATCCGTCGGGCAGTATGTCCACCTCACAGCCCCTCAGTATGTAAAAACCCCTTGGGTTGTAAACGCGGTTTAGTTCCTCAATGACCCTCCACTGATCCCTGTAACGGTCAGGCGTAAGTCCGTTGGCCTGCCTCTGGCTCTGGGAGTGGTCTCCTATGACTATGTACTGGTAGCCCATCCTGTAGCAGGCCTCCACCACCTCCTCTATGGGG
This sequence comes from Aquificaceae bacterium, assembly GCA_015487835.1. Taxonomy (GTDB): domain Bacteria; phylum Aquificota; class Aquificia; order Aquificales; family Aquificaceae; genus Hydrogenivirga. The sequence continues at coordinate 2,369 of WFOY01000236.1, read as the reverse complement.
TTCACGCCGTCGCTCCAGTTGGTGTGCATGTGGAAGTCTCCCCTTATGTCCTCAAGACTCACCAGTCTGGGTATCCTCCCATCCAAGGCGAGCTCTATCTCCCCCCAGTTCTCCCTTATCTCCGGAGGTATCCACTGCATACCCACTATGCTGTATACCTCCTCCTCGGTGGAACCCCCGATCCTCTCCTCCGTGTCCGCCCTGAAAACACCGTACTCGTTCACCTTGAGACCTTTCTCCTTCGCTATGTCCCTCAGCCTCACGTTGTGATCCTTCGATCCCGTGAAGTACTGGAGGGCAGCACCCCAGCTCTCGGGGGGAACGGTCCTGAGGTCCACCTGCCTCCCGTTTCTGAGAACGACGCTCGACTTGGTCTCCCCCTTCGCCAGGACCCTCTCCACCTCCGGGTAGCTGACGAACCTCTCGTGGACCTTGGCCCAGTCTTTCCTCTCCGCGGAGACGAGTATGTCTATGTCCCCTATGGTCTCCTTCATCCTCCTCAGGCTCCCCGCCACCGATATCTCCCTTACAGCCTCCTCCCCCCTCATGTACTCCAAGACCTCCTGGGCTATGGTGTAAGCCTCGATCAGAGGTATCCTCTCCCTGGTTGACCTCCAGAGTTCCAAGCCCTTCAGAATGTTCTGAACCTTCTTGGGCCCGAAGCCGGGAAGCCTCGCCAGGGACCCGTCCCTCAGAACCCTCATGAAGTCCTCCTTCGTCCTCACACCCAGCCTGTCGTAGGCGGCCCTCAGGGTCTTTGGACCTACACCCGGAACCTCCATCAGGTCTATGAGATCCTCCGGTACCTTCTTTCTAAGGTCCTCGTACTTCTTAAGAGTTCCCGTGTTCAGGAACTCCTCTATCTTCTGGGCCATGGAAGAACCTATGCCAGGTAGCTTGGAGAGTTTGCCCCTCCTCCAGAGTTCCTCTATGTCCTCCTGGATGCCTGGGATGAGTTCCGCAGCCCTCCTGTAGGAGTTCACCCTGTATATGTTGTCCCCTAGGAACTCAAGGATATCAGCTATCCTCTCAAAGATCTCGGCCAACTTCTTGTTCTTTCCGGGCATTTCCCTTAAAATTAATAGCCCTGGTCGGCGATGTCCAGAAAGCTGTCCACCCTATCCCTTCTGGATCTTTACAAGGAGACCCTGATATCGAGTACCGACTGTATGCGTAACATCCTCAGGAAGCTGATCTTCCTCCACGAGAGGTACAACCGGGAGCTCTGCCTCTTGCTTCTCGATGTGGACAACCTGAGGGCGATAAACAGAAGCCACGGCTACACCACAGGAACAAACGTACTCCTCAGAGTGGCCGATGTCCTCAGCACCTCCCTGAGGAGGAGTGACGTGGCGGGCAAGTACAAGGGTAGCGCCTTCCTGATAATACTCCCAGAGACGAACCTCTCGGGAGCCACAAGGGTGGTGAACAAGCTAAAGAGGAAGCTCAGCGAGGTGGAGGTGGAGGGTGTGAGGCCGAGCGTGACCCTTGGGATCGTGAACTTCCCAAGGGACGGGGTGACCGCCGACCAGCTCCTCGGAAGATTAGAGGAGGTAGTGGCGGAGACCAAGAGGAGGTCCCCAGGGTCCACCGTCTTCGCCCCACCCTCCGACATAAGGCCAAGATCCGTAACCCACCTTGAGATCTTAGACGCCTTCACCGAGGATAGGGTCCTGCCCGCCTTCCAGCCCGTGGTGAACATAAGGTCTGGGGAGGTGTTCGGTTACGAGGTCCTCATGAGGATAAAAAGACGCGACGGCGTGATAGTTCCTGCGGGGGAGTTCATAAACCTCTTGGAGAGGACCTCCAAGATAATAATCTTCGAGGAGAGGGTCATAGAGAAGGCCCTGGAGGTAAAGGTCAGGAAGAACTTAGAGGGCAAACTCTTTATAAACCTCCCCGCCATAATATACCAGTTCATCCCAAAGAGCGACCTCAGGATCAGGGACCTGTACTCAACCGTGGTTGACTCAGGAGTCTGTCCCCACGACGTTGTGTTCGAGATAACCGAGAGGCAGACCATAGCCGACATAAGCAGGCTCTCAGAAGTAATAGACCTCCTAAGATCCTTTGGGTTCGGGGTCGCCCTCGACGACTTCGGTGTTGAGAACTCCTCCATAGAGAAGCTCCTGAAACTGAACCCAGACTTCGTCAAGCTGAACAGCTTTTTCCTGAAAGAGGCCAAGCCGATCACCAGGTGGATAGTGATGAGCCTGAGGAAGGCGGGCTACAACATCATAATGGAGAACATAGAGACCGACGAGGAACTTGAGTTCGTGAAGACCCTAAGGGTAGATCTCGTCCAGGGTTTCAGGATAGGAGAACCTGAGGTTATGGAGGTGTGAGATGGAAGCTGACCTGGTCATAAT